>JASFFJ010000692.1:0-4208 GCA_050124355.1 Desulfobacterales bacterium
GGCGCGGTTAACGGCTTCGGCCAGACTCAGGGTGGTGTGGAGGTCTTTGTAGCCTCCAGCGGCTGTGTCATGACCAATTTGGCCGTTGTCTTCTAATTGTTTAAGATTAGAACGTACCTGTGTGATGGCAGCGTCTAGTTTTTGGTCACTCAAATCCTGCATGGTGACGGCATAGCCCGCCGCAACAAACAGCGTCGCCCAGCCCTGCCCAATGAGTCCGGCGCCAATACAGGCCACGTTTTTAATGTCCCCGTTCATTCGCTTACTCCTATAGAATCTATTGGCCTAAAAAAGATAAGTTGTCTTATATATCAATCAGCGACCACCAGCAGAGCTGGGGGTATGAGGATGGCCCCTCGAAGGGACCGGGACCACGCTCTGCTGGTGGTCGCTGATTTGTGAGAGATATCCTTTAAATCCCAAATCACAATACTCAAATTTCAAATAATTAACAATTTCAATATTCAATGATCGAAACAGGTTTGGCTCATTGAAATTTCGAATTTGGATATTGTTTGTTGTTTGGAATTTGCTATTTGAGGCCTGGAATGTCCTTAATTTAAAAATGTAACAACGCTAAAGAAGGATATGTTCAGAGATCGCCGGTTGTACCGCTAACTTTACATTGCTTATGTTCAATATACGGGCATCGTCCACGCACAATGATGACAGACAGACCTTTGTGGTTGAAAACCTGCTGAAGCATTATCTTGATCTTCTTTTCATCAAAAGCGTCAACCGTGCAAACATTGTCAATACCCATTGCCTTGGCCACTTTTTCAGGATAAATCGGCCGGACATTCTTTCCCATGGCCGTAATACCGGCCCCTGAGCGATTCTGAAAACCGGTCAGGGCAACCGTTTCGTTGTCCATGATGACCACAATGATATCTGCTTGGTGATGGGCAGCGTTGACCAGCCCGTTTAGGGCGGTGTGAAAAAAAACGGAATCTCCCGTCACTGCTAGAATCCTGTCCCTGACACCACTATGCCACAGGCCGCTGGCGATGCCGATGCTCGATCCCATGGAATATTTCACATCCAGCATCTCGAAGGGAGGATTGCTGAGTCTGACCAGACAGCCGGTCTCACCGACAACGATGGGTTTTGGTATCATTTTTTCAGCGATCATTTGCTGCAGTGCTCGAAAAAAGGGCGTATAAGAACAGCCGTCACCAAAGGGCTGAAGGCTTGGATAGGTCCGGCCAGGCGCTGAGGCTGCCTTCAGTGGCTGTCCGAGTTGCTCCGTCAACATACGGGCCAACCTTGCCGGATGAAGGTCTCCTTCCCAGGGAACATGACCGGTGGTCTTGCCGCAAATTTCAATTTTTAAATTCTGCATCTGGACCAGTACCCTGACCTGGTTCTCGATGAATGGCTCGACTTCCTCGAGGACAAAGACCCGGTCGAGATCGGTCAGAAACGCGATAATCTGATTCTGGGGAAGCGGAAAAAGGGTACCCAGTTCGAAAATGCCGACACCGGCAAGGGGGGTATATTGCCGCAACCGGGCTGCCATGTGCCCTGCGGCAATAATACCCGTGCGTCCACCGCCATCACATTGATTCAAAGATTGGTAGGGCGGTTGGTCAAAAGATTGACCGATTTGTTTCAGTTTTTCATGCAGGGCGACATGATCATCAACTACCCGGGCCGGCAAGGCTTGCCAGCGCATCTTCCGGTTAAATTCAGCGCGAGGCACCCGGGACGGCGTTTCGGTAATGACGGATGCACTTTCGGCCATATAATCGGCCACAAATCTCACCATGACCGGGAGACGATACGCTTCGGACAACCGAAAGGCCTGGCGTGTCATGCGGTAGCCCTGGTCAGGGGTGGCTGGTTCCAGAATGGGAATCTCAGCAAACGCGCCCAAAAGCCGGCTGTCCTGTTCGTTCTGGGAGCCATAAGATCCCGGATCGTCGCCTGCCAGAATTACCATACCGCCGCCGCAGCCGGTAAGATTGACGGTCATCAAGGGATCCAGAATGTGGTTGATGCCGACGTGCTTGGCCGCGATCACTGACCGCCGGCCGGCCAGCGAACACCCCAATGCCACCTCAAAAGCCACCTTTTCACAGTTGGACCATTCCACATAGAGATCGCAAAATTTAGAGAGATCAATAAGTTTTTCAACAATCTTGGTTACCGGTCCGCCGGGATAGGAAGCCGCCACCGCAGCGCCGGCATCGACCACCGCCCGGGCAATGCTCTCACTGCCGGAAAGGGTTTCTTTTCGAGTTTTGCTATCCCCACTCAGCCCTGCTTTATCCGAAGTCTTTCCCATATTGGTTCCTACAAGAGTCCGATATTTTGTTTGTTTATCATATTTCTCCCTTTCTTTTATTAGCTATACGGATATGCCAGAGATATAACTCTTTTCGAGTAACCGCGTTGCAATACAAAGAAGTATAAAAGGTGAAGTAAAGCACTGACGAATAGAAAAGTCAGACAAAATCAGCGACCACCAGCAGTGCTGGGGGTATGAGGAAGGCCCCACGGAGGGGCTGTGGAACCGTGTTCTGCTGGTGATCGCTGATTTGCAAAAAGAATTCTTACTTCATGTTTCGTTTCTTCTAAAAGCATGTGCCATCAAAACTTTTGATGATGTTGGTTTGAAATATCTGTTTTTTTTGCTTTTAGCAAGCCGATTTTGGTGGTAAGCTTCGAATGCGATATAAATAGGGACAGGAGGCTATTTGAAACAATGTCTCATAATGCAACCGACAAGTTGGCTAATTTAATCGAACATGCAAAGTATTCAGACTTCACTGCTGAGGTTATTGCGGCTGCGAAGGCGTCCTTGCTTGATTTTATCGGTGTCGCCATAGCCGGGTTTTCCGGAACCAAACTGAACCGGCTGCTCATGGACGCCATGGTGCGATTTGACAGCAATAGCGAATGCACCATCCTGGGTAAAAATAAAAAAGTGTCCGCAGTCCATGCGGCCCTGATCAATGCAACCAGTGGTCACAGTTTGGATCTCGATGACGGCCACCGACAGGCCCTGGGGCATCCCGGTGTGTGTGTGGTTCCAGCGGCACTGGCGCTGGGTGAATCTATCGGAAGCAGCGGCAAGGATATTTTGACGGCCATCATCGCTGGCTACGAAACATTCATTCGGATGGGAAAATCGATGAACCCGGCTATTTTTTCGCGGGGATTTCATACGACCGGTGTGTGCGGCACCGTTGCCGCCGCGGCAGCCGCCGCAAAAATGCTTTCGTTCAACCGAAAAAAAATCAGCGACAGCTTAGGAATTGCCGCCATTCAGAGTGCCGGTCTATTGGCTGTCGTTCACAGCGGACAAATGATGAAACCGCTAAACGCCGGCAAAGCATCATTTAACGGTGTGTTGTCCGCCATACTGGTCCAGGGCGGCGCAAGCGGACCCCAACATATTTTGGAAGACAAAGATGGATTCGGCCAGGCCTTTGCCGGTCACTGGGATCCGTCAATGCTGCTGAAAGATATAGGACAGCTCTACAGCATCACTGAATGTTACCGCAAATTATATCCGGCCTGCAGACATTCCCATGCTGCCATTGATGCCACCCTGTTTATCCGAGATACAAACAAGATTGCCATTGAAGAGATCAAAAAGATCCAGGTCACGACCTACCCGGCAGCCCTGAAGCTTACCCAAAAAGAAGAAATGCCGAGGGACATACCTGAGACAAGGTTTAATCTTGCCTTTGCCGTATCGCTGGCCCTGACCAAGGGCGCGGCCGGGTTGGCCGAATTTTCGATGGACAGCGTCAACGATCCGAACATCCATGGACTTTTTAAAAAAATCCAATTTGCCAGTGACCCCTCCTTTGAGTCGAAAAAAGATAACATCCGGGGCGCCGAGGTAGAAATTATATTAGCCGATAACAAGTCTTTCAGAAATAAAGTTCTCTTGCCTAAGGGCGAGCCGGAAAATCCTGCCTCCATCGAAGAACTGGAAGAAAAATTCAAGAGCTGTATTGGTGCTATCTGGTCCGCTCAAATAAAAGAGGAAGTCATCCGCATTATAAGGGATTTGGAACAGCTTGATAATATTCAAATGCTGACAACCCTCCTTCGACCTGAAAAAGGCAAACGACGCTCATGAGTTCAGCTATCATAAGTCTATTGTCTGGATTAGGGGGTATGTTCGGATGGGGAATATACGATTTTTTCGCGGGGGTCTATTCCAAGAAAATAGGTCCTTATAAAACGTTCTT
>JASFFJ010000693.1:0-4207 GCA_050124355.1 Desulfobacterales bacterium
TGATCTCCCGCATAAATTCCGAAAGACTTGACAATTTTTCACGAAAATAGGGAAGCTGGCCTTCGGTAAATTCACGACTGTCCCCGTAAAACGCCTCGACGCGACCTTGGATTTCTTTATCCGTAAACCCGTCTTCGGGTATCATTTCCACCAGCAAATGAAAGTGATTGCCCATCAAGCAAAAGCCTAAGATTTCAACAAAATACAGCGATGAAAACCGTTTGATCAAGTCCAGCATAAAATCTTTTTCAACGTCTTTCAAAGGAAAACCATCCAGCGCCGTCCGGGACATAACATGATATACGGCTTTTTGATCAGTAATGATCATTCGTGATGTCCTTGGCATATTTCGACCTCCTATCTCCTCCTGAATTTTCTGTTGGTTTCAATACAGATATATCAAGGAAACTTAATTGTCAAGTATAATTAACCTGTCCCTTTTTTATTCTTTTTTATTTTGTATGTTGGTAGATTCCTGGAGACTTTTAAGCGAATTCTTATAACAACCTTTTTTTATGGCATACATCGTGTATAAAGGTTATATCGCAGAAGGTTATTTTATCTAAAGAATTAATATGGTTATGAATCAATCTAAAAAAAATATACATCACATTGTGGTAAGGGCTGTCAAGCTATTTTTGACATTTTAGCCACCAAGACACCAGGGCACAAAATAAAGATACATCATTTGTATTGACAGATATCTGCTTTGGCCATATGCTTATCTGCATGAGGACGACACTAAACATAGATGACGATCTGATGCGATTGGTTAAGAAGCACGCTGCCGAAACTGATCGCACAATATCCGCTATCATCGAAACGGCCCTGCGTTATCTTATCGAGCATGAACAGCGTACGGACCAGCCGTTTCGCCTGCGCTGGAAGACTGTGCGGGGTGGACTGCAAGCCGGGGTAGATCTCACTGACAGGGATGCGCTAATCGACCATATGGAAAAACGCTGATGATCGCCGTCGACACCAATGTTATGGTCTATGCCCACAGAGAGCAATTGCCGCAGCACGAGCGCGCCCTGGAGTGGTTAATTTATCTTACCGAAGGTCGGGTACCATGGGCGATACCTGTTTTTTGCATTGGTGAATTTGTGAGAGTCGTGACCCATCCACGCATTTTCGATCCACCCTCTACTCTGGAAGAAGCTTTATCTGCTTTGGAGAATCTCCTGTTAAGCCCAACCATAAGGGTGCTAAATCCTGGCCCGCGCTATCCAGTCCTGTTTAACGAGTCTGTTCGCGCAGCCGATGCGAGGGGTAATCTGGTCTTTGACGCTCAGATTGTCGCTGTTTGCCGTGAACAGGGAGCCTCGCAGCTTCTTACCCTTGACAGGGATTTTGCTCGTTTTCCTGGAATCCAGATCATTTCCCTCGACAAACCTCCTCCATCTGAATCCCATTAGAAGATTTTTCTGGGCAAGCTGATTAATTCATCTGATAAGAGAAAACATTTTGCAAAATTCAGGTTCGAACCGGCATTATAGATGGGATCACTTGCCGTCCATTTTTTCGATATAGGTTAAAATCGCTGTCCAAAGTGAATACAGAGCTATTCGAATGGAGTTCGCTCATCCTGACCATACAAGCATCAGCCAATGACATGGGAACTGATTGATATTTTAAAAGTAGTTTCTTTACCGGGTCAATGTGTTCCTCCAGGTGAAAAGATATCTTTAAAATCTTTCTCTGGATCAGTTGCATGACCCGATCGCTGCCACTTTTTATCCCGGACAACAAAAAACAAGACTCAGAAACGACAGCTTCACAGGTCAACATGGGCGCTGCAATTTGATTCCATTGAGCCGCTGCCCAGTCGTGAAAGCGATCCCTCCGATTTAAGAAAGCAACCAGCGGACCGGTGTCAATCAATACACCCCTTTTCACTTTCCGTATCCTTTTAGGTACTTTTTGTTAAAAGAAAGATCCGACGGGCCTTCCACCGAACCAACCAGGTCTTTGGCCATATCCAGGCAGGAATTGTGGGTAACTGCTTCATTTGCGTTTAGAATCAAATTAATCGCCGTACGAATCAGATTTGATTTGCTCTCACCTCTTTTGGCCGCTAGAGCTGCCAATTTAAGATCCAGCTCTTCAGGCACTTTAACGGTCAGGGTTTTCATTTTCGCTCCTTTGGACAGAAAGGTATTCTAGATATGCCAACACTGTAATACGATGTAAAGGGTCTGTCAAGATAGCAGAATTATAATGCCGTTCAGGTTTTTACAAATCAGCTATCGTCACCCGGGCGTGGTTCGGTTTCTTCCTCATACCCCCAGCTCTGTTGGCGGTCGTTGATGCAGTGAGGCAATCATCGCAGAGTTCCGTTTCTTTTTGACACGGCCGTAACGGAAGGAAACAAGGATGCATTCGTATGCGGCAGGATCATGGCGGCACTGAAGCGGTTCATGATCTCTTGGTTGACGTCTAACTCCAGGTAGGCGATGCGTTTCCAACTATATCTGAATTTGCTCAGCGTTTCAATCTCTTCCCTTGAAAGGCTGAATAATTTATTTCGATCATGAGAGTTGTTTACACAAAATAAACGACGCGAAATATGAGTCAATTGTAGTATTATCTCAGTTTTACCTATCAATCCGGAACTCGTCCCAAATCAAATCATAGCTGGCACTGCGTCCACCGCCCGGATTTGGCCGCAGAATGCCTTTTTTCACCAGATTTGCCAGCTCTCGCTGGGCGGTAGCTCGGCTGACATGGGTTATACCGGCGTACTTGCGATTTGTTAACCCGCCTTCAAAGCCTCCCGGTCCGGCATCAAGGAGCCGGTTGAGTGCTTTGCGCTGCCGATGGTTAAGGTCGGTTTGGGCATGATGTTTCCAGAAGCGAGCCTTTAGCATCACGCTGGACAGCATCCGGTTGGAGCTGACAATTGCCCGGGACACGCACTTAAGAAACCATTGGAGCCATTGGGTGATATCGCCGTCCCCCTTGCTAGTGTTTTCGAGTACTGCGTAATAAGCGTCCCTTTGAGCCATTATTTGAGAGGACAGGCTGTAACATCGGGTCGCAAAATTCTCATCCTGGGCAAGGGCCATATCGGTTAGAGTTCGGGCAATCCTACCGTTGCCGTCGTCAAAAGGGTGAATGGCCGCAAACCATAGGTGCGCAACACCGGCTCGCAGAATGCCATCCATCTCTTTGTGGCTTTTATCCCACCAGCTAAAAAATCGTTTCATCTCCTCATTCAGGTGCTTTGCCGGCGGTGCCTGATAATGAACTTTTTCCCGTCCTATTGGACCGGAGATCACCTGCATCGGCCCCTTCTTATCATCCCGCCAAGCAGCAACCCGAATTTTGTGCATTCCGGAATAGCCGGTGGGAAACAAAGCCGCGTGCCAACCGAATAGCCGTTCAGTAGTTAACTTCCTTGAATGGTTTTGCGTGGCGTCCAGCAAAATTTCAACGACACCGTCGGCAATTGGAATGTTGACCTCCGGCAAACCGGCTGCTGGCAAGCCCAACCGTCGGGCTACCGATGATCGTACGGCTCTCGCATCCAGGTGTACACCCTCGATCTCGGAGGTTTTCAGGGTTTCTTCGATCAGTACTTCAGCCCGTGCCTGCTGCTGGACCTCAAAACCAAGATCACGCATTTGAGTCAAAAGGGAGCCTTGCTGAAAGCGGCATTCACCTAATGACTTCAGCAAGACCGTGCTGTCCCATTGAAACTTCGGCCAGGATGGATATTGCCAAATGTAGTTCCGCCGTCGAATCATTTTACCCTCCTAATCGACTCACATATTAAGTCGATTATATGAACTATTCGACTCATAGTCAATGAAGGATTGGTCAATTTACAAACAATAGAGCTAAGAGTTTAGCAATGGTCTTACTGCCGTTCGAGACGTCGGGTTATCAGCAAAGCTCTTTGCTTACAGAAGGAAACAACGATGCATTGGTATGCGGCAGAAACTTGGCGGCACTGAAGCGGTTCATGAACTCCTGGTTGACGTTTAACTCCAGGTAGGTGATACGGTCGCGGATGCCGTCGATTTCTTCCAGAAAGTCAACCGAGGTGAGTGCCAGGGCGGCACCACCCAGGGAGGTGTTTCCCAGCGGCTTGTAACGTTCCAGAGGCAGGTCCGGCAGCATGCCGATGGCGATGGCGGCGCTGGGATCGATGAAAGCGCCGAAGGTGCCGCCGATAAAAAATGAGGTTAACTCCGTCAGGTGT
>JASFFJ010000694.1:0-4190 GCA_050124355.1 Desulfobacterales bacterium
CTGCTTTACCACGTCCACATTATACGAACTTTCCTCATATACGATCAGCAACCGTGATTGAAGCAAGGGCGGCAGGGATTCAATTTTATCCAGAAACAACGTGCCGCCGTCAACCGGATTATATAAGTCGCCACCTTCCGGATTCGATTTATAAAAGTCCTTTTGCCGGACTCTGGAGACAAATTCATCCAACTGTGCGGGATTTATTTCAGCCAGATTAACTTTGACAAAAGGGCTGTTGCGTGGCTGCGTTTGGTGATGAATGAACCTGGCGATCAGTTCCTTACCGGTTCCGGGCTCTCCCTGAATGAGGATCGGCTCGTTAAACTGGCTTAACGCTTTGATTCTATTTTTTATCAGCAATAGTTCAAGGCTGTTGCCGATGATCACAGGATTTCCCGGCTTGTTTGTGTCGGTGGTGGGAAATCTATTGCGCAGTAATTGACTGATTGCGACGAGTATGCCGGCAGGTTCGAAATTCTTATTAAAAACCTTGACATCCTTGAAGCCGTTGAGGGTTGTCAAACGATTCAGCGATGAGTCACCGGGAATAATCAGCACGGGCAGATTGCCGTCCATTGTTTTGACCATACTGACAAACTGATACATTCCATCATGTGGCAAGGACCCGGAAATGATCAGATCCGGCTCGAGGGGGAGCAAGTTGTCTAGGCAAATGTTGGCCTTCTCAAAAATAAACGGTAGGTGCCCCCTATCCGATACGATGGATCTGAGATAGTCCCGGCGGGTCTTGCTTTTTTCAAGGATAACGATTTTAGATTGGTCCATTATTTTTTACCCCAACTCGGACAAACCTCAATTAGCCGCGAAGCCTCAAAGACACAAAGTAAATCTTTTATCGATCGTTCAGGGTTCAGAGGTTCTAGGTTCAATGGATACACCTGTTGGAATCTGCTTGTGATGATTATAAAGATGTGGAAAATGAATGCTCCTCGGACTATTCCAATAAAGTAGAACATTGTGATTTTATGCAAATTACATACCGTTTTTAGGAAGGTTTTCGGATAGGACAGTGAGATGAGAAAATAAATGTCGCATCATATGAAAATTAATACCATTTATTGGCATCTGTTATCATTTTTACTGGGCCATTTTTATTTTTTTGGTATTTTAATGAGGTGAAATATGAATGACGGCAGGAAAAGTGGAAAAAGATTTCATAGAAAATAGGAAAAAAATTTCACATTAGGAGAGACAGGTTTTTTGACAGGATCAACAAGATTAACAAGATTTTTTTTAATTTCATATCCAAACCCGGACAAGCTGGAATTGAATATTGACGATTGAAGATTGAAGATTTGTTGTATCGCTCTCCCACCGGGGCGCAGGTCTTGTGCCCTATGGGCCGGAGGCCGAGGCGTAGGCGTATAACCCCTACGAGCCCGCTTCCAGCCCGTAGGCTTCATGGGCTTACAGGCCGGAGGGGAGGCTTCGCTCTGTCTTTTCAATAAAGGCCGATAGCATTCCTCTCCGAGTCTTAGGAACTACCCTCTCTCCGAGCTGTATGCCCAGCGAGCCGGAAGCCGGCTTGCAAGTCTTATTCTCCGTCCCGTAGGCTAGAATATTAATCTGGCTATGGTATAAATCATGCACAAACAAGATGTGATTTCAACAAATAGATACTAAACATCCTGTCTTATTAAATGTTTATTAATTATAAAAAGCGATTATCGAAAACGCTGGTTTTGGTTATATAGCCGAAAATAAATAAATAAAAATTCAGAACGATTCGCCCGAAATCCAGAATTGTTGGTGCGACCGTAGACATTTGTGTTGCAACTGATTTTACGACACATCAGTAGTTCTGAATTTATGGAATTCATTACTCAAAATTGTGAAAAAGATGTAATACCTCAACAGCATAGCCCTAATTCTGTGAAAAAGCATCATTTATAACACACTGAAAATATATAAATATTTTTCCAGATGCATAGCCGCATCACATTGATTGACTCGGTATGCAATTTGCATAAGCCGTAACACCGAAGGTGAAAAAAAAAGAATCCAAAAAATCCTGCAAATCCTGTCTTAAACAAATGAATAAGAATAGAATTTATTCCATATTAAAAGTCTTCAGACAGGATCAACAGGCTTGTCAGGATAAAGCGGCCTTCGGCCGAAGGGCGTATCACCGTAGGCGAAAAAGAACCCAATAATCCAGTAAATCGTGCCCGCCCAATGAAATCCTTGTTGCTCTTATTTCAACGGGGCGGCGCCTACTTAATCGGGGTCTAAAAACAGAAATTAAAAAAAGAATCATCTAACAAAATATTTTCGCCACCAAGGTGACAAGATACGAAATTAAACTATCATAAACAGTTCAGCATCGTGTCAATGGATCATTTTGGCCATTGTTGCTTTTCATCCAGGCTATATATCAGAAAGTAGGACTCAATCATCTACTGTCGGAGGTAGATGGTTGATAAAAAGGAGATAAAAATGAGGAAGGTTTTGGTGCTGATATGTTTAGCAGCGCTAATCCTTGGTATGGTTGGTATTGTTGGCGCATCGCCTTTTACCGATAGTATCTATATGGCAAACAAGTTATCCGGAGCCGGAGATTACACTTGGGAGCATGATCCTTACCATAATTCTGGGGGTCCGAATAGCGTTGCAATTGCTGAAAACTTGGGCATAACTGCTTGGCTTGTATCTGATATGGATGCCATCACATTATTTAGTGGTAACGCATCCGGGGGTCAAAACGAAGGCTCTTGGTCGCCTACCTTTGATGGTTGGGCAGGTGTTGGCATTGAGGATGTCTTGGTAAATTGGAATGCAATAGATCCATTAAAAATTCGTCCAGCTAATGAGAATATGAAAAGCTCTAAATTACTTTCTTCAATTTTATCACTCAGATTTAGTGTTAGCAGCACCCCCACCCCCGAGCCAGCCAACTTGCTGATACTGGGCTTGGGTTTAATCGGCGTTTCTATCTTGGGAAGGAAAAAATTGACCTCAAAAACCCATCGCGTCTGGCGCTCTTGACGAACTCGCCGTCGATAATATATACGAAATCACATTAAGTAAGAGCTTTACCGCGAAAACACTATGCAGATTGTCAGGTAGCGCCTTCGGCACAACCTAACATTCTAAAGCCTTTTCATGATTTCGGCCGGGTGGAATTTCATACGTAGTTTCATATAGGACTTCTGTTCCCTAAAACTGTGAAAAATAAGTAACCGTTTAACGGCAGGACAATATGTCTGTGTAGCTATCGGAAATCAGACAAGTATAATGTTTTGAAATAACTTACTTAATTTCATATATACCTTTTTATTTCAATCTTCAAATTCAGAACTCTTGACGTGTCGTAAATTCGCATTCAACAGAAAGGTCTGAAATCGCGTCATTAAAACTGAATTTGGGCGAATCGTTCTGAATTTTTTTAATTTCAGGTCTCTAAGTAATATAAAGGACGTCGATAATACTTTTTTCTGGGTTATCGTTGCATTTATTTTGATAAAATCTGTTTCATCTTGAATTTACCCATATTTTTACTGTAAATTTTGTAGGTTCTTTAGATATCAGAGTCTCCCGAGAAGTTTTTCCAATTGGGGTCAGGAGGCCTGAAATTGGCGTGATAATTGCTGTCTTTTGTAATTTTGACGCAACTATGGTAAGACCATATACCTATGCACTATTGATTAACAAAAGATAAAATCTAAAGATTGAGGGGAAGAAAAGAGTGTCTATGTGTGAAGAGATCTAAATTTGACGATCCGGTCTAACTCCGGCGATAAATTGTTAAGGCGTTAGGTCTTCATCTAATATGAGTCGCTCACCTTTGAAGTCTTTATCGATGCGATACTTTTTTTTTACCAGAATTCTATAAGCGAGAATCACGCTCGCTGGATATTCGGTTCGCCGCTGGCAGAGTTCATTGAAATATTCTTCTGCCTTTACAGGATCTTCAAAAACAGCCCGCTTGCTTTTGCGAGCATTTCCGATACGAATCATTACGGTGTACATTTTTGCTTTCCTTTGCAAGGGTGATTGTCGACCGGCTTTGTCGAGGATTTGGAAATTTAACATATACACGAGATATTAAAAAAATGGAAGCTAAACAGCAGTAGTTTATTGTATCTCTAACAGCTTATTTTTTCAATTTTCTAACAGCAGGAAGGAGGGAGCCTTTCATGAAAAAAGCAGGGTTAATTTTTTGTTTC
>JASFFJ010000695.1:0-4178 GCA_050124355.1 Desulfobacterales bacterium
AATAAGACAAAATTTTACGCAAGCTCATCCGGACGCTTTAAAATAGTAGTCTTATACTGTTATTTTGACCTCAAAAGTTATGTATTGCAAAAGCTAAATAATGCTTATTTTATAGATTATTAAAACAACAAATTAATGGAGGATAGACTCATGAAAGTTACCTTAAAATGTTTTTCATCACTCGTTGATCCTGCTAAATGCGACTTCAGAGACAGCACAGAGTATGAACTAAAGGACGGACAAACTGTAGAGGCGCTTGTCGAGCGCGCAGGAATTGATAAGGATACCATAAAAATTGCATTTGTAAATAACAAGACAGTGGGTTTGGACACGGTCCTATCAGACGGAGATAAAATCGGTTTAGCACCGTCCGTCGGCGGGATGTAACTGGTAAAAGTTAGCTAAGAAAAACAGATCACGTTAAACAACCTCAATATTTTAAAAATGTTCTATTTTATGACTTGACTCTGGGTAAATTATCGTTTATCTACATTAGTTTAAAATTATAGATGGATGATATTTTCTTAGGTCTGTCACTATTGACCATGCACTCTGGGTTAAACAAATAAAAAAACGACCAAAAGAGGCTGAGCAAAGTTTTTGACACGAATCGCTCGGCATGTCATAAACCTAAAACGGAAGAAAGGAGTTCACATGGAGGTAAAAGATTATTGTAAAGCGATGTTGGCAGAGGTATCGGCCTGGAAAGCGAAACTGGATGCTATGAAAAAAACAGCAGACGGATTTGGGTCCGAGCAAAAAGAAAAAGTACTCCCGTTGATCGGGCAGCTCGAGCAAGAGGTCGTGAACGCCCAGCTGCGGGTGGATCAACTTGAGAACGAGTGTCCTTCCGACTGGTCGCCAATAAAGAATGAACTCGACGACCTTTTTGGTACAATTGGCAGCAAACTCGATCGTTCCTTCTCGGATATGTCTTCCCGAGAAAAGTTATGGTAGAATCAAACCGGGGGGAGGGTGAATCACTCTCCTCCCGCCATCCGCATGCTTCAGATGTGGCAGTGGCCGACGGCCTATATACAAATCACCTATTAGACCAAAACTTCCTATCAAATCTGAAACCGACCCTCTAATATAAATCCCCTGAGCGCCAAGATAAAATTCTGAATTAACTGGTGGCATATTCAAGAGATTGGTAGGCGGACTTTAATTCTCACATTGTCTTTTTTTCCGGGTGGCGCCGCTTCTAACTCTTCTGGGATCACACCGAAAGTCCTTTCTCGAATTTACAGATAAACGGTGTAGTTTTTGTACATCCTATTTTGATGGTTTCGTAAAAAGTGCTCGAATCGTCATGCCGGTCCCGGATCAAGTCCGGGATGAAGGATCAGATATCCAGAACCCATCGAATTTACTGGAGTCCGGCTACCGGATCGAGTCCGGCAGAGGCCCCGCCGGTATGACGCAAGAACGTCAAAATTTACATTAAGGAAGCCGATAGCGTTCAGGAAACGCAATGAGAGTCGTCAGATCTTGGGCAATATTTCCTGCCAATCCTGTTTGAAGCTCAGCATTGAAAGATAAACACAGCAATCCGGATAAGACGCATGGAGTGCTTTAAGATTTTCGGTAGGGTCGTATTTTTCTGCCCTTTCATCTTTGTCTTTACCGACACTTCTGTAAAGAAGATCGATGTTCTTCGACATCCAAGCTTCTACGACGATAGGTATGTTAAAATCTTTTAGCTTGTCGACGTTTTCGTCTTGACCGATGATGGGCTGGGTAACCACATACTTTGCGCCGGCATCGATTTTTTGCTTCATTCGATTCAGCTCAAACGGCATTCGGTTATACGGATTGAAGGCTGTACCGGTGATGAATTGATCGGAAAATTCCTTGTTAATGTATCGAATCAAATCAATGGAGGTCGCCACGCTCAGTTTGCCACCAACGCTTTTGGGATCTAGTTTGGACAACAAGGGACCGCCGTCGCCTCTGATAACGAGAATGTATTTTAAGTTTGCCTGGGCGGCGTTTTGCAGCAACCCGTCCAGCTCGTTCTTGGTGTGAAACGTATTCAAATTCATCACAACCTTTGCGGGATCGACAGAAAGACCTCTTAGCTGAATGCTCTCCAGTGCGCCGAGTCTTGGTTGTCCCATAGGGTTGTCCGGAATGGATAATCCGCACCCGGCATCCAGAATCCTTCGATAGCGCTCAGCAAATCTATCGAGGAAGCTTTCCATCTGATCGCCAGCCGATCTTTTTGGTGACAGCAATTCTACCATATAAGAATAGTTAAACATGACAGAGCCCCCTTAAATTTAAGCGATAAAATATCACTCACCGTGCGCGGTGCTCAGTGAACACAATTCTCCGCTAAATTGATCGATATCTGAAATGTATCTCACCTTGATTTCCTCCAAAATTTGGATGTAACCTGCAACGGCCCGACCCCCGACAAATAGCGTTACTTCCCTGTCTATATATCGTCGCAGCTTGCGCAGCTCTTCGATTAGAGGATGTTGATTTAGCAGATGGGTGACACTGATGGCCACCGCTCGAGCACCGCTTTGTTTGACACCGGCGGCGATTTCCTCGGCCGGTAAATTGGGGCCATAGTAAATCGGGTGCCAGCCATTTTCCGCAGCCGTCAAGGCGACGGTCAGGGCGCCGACATCATGCCACTGTCCCACCGTTGTTGCGATAACAATTGCCGGCGCCGGATCGGTAATCTCGGTTGCCCTTAACATGTTCAATAAAAATGTGCGTGTCACCGAGGTGGCCATGTGCTCGTTTACGATTTTTAAAGAGCCTTTTTGCCATAGCTCACCGATTTCTCTAAACAGTGGGACGATAAGCTCTTTTAGCAAGGCAAGCCTGGTCAGATCAATCGCGGCTTGATCATAAGAACGCTCCAACCCATCGGGATCAAGATTTAATACGGCAGATAAACAATTTTTGCAGTAATCATTTATTGCCGACTGCTGCATTGGTTGTGCACGCTTAACCATTTGCTTTACTGGCCGCGATTTATTCTCTTGTGTCCGGGAAGTTAGCATGGTGCCGCCACGTTGGGCGAGATTCGTCAACTTTTTTGTGCCCAATTGCGCAACTTGTGAAATGCTATGGCCGCTATCCGTTGCGTTTTTGAGAAGCTGTAGACGCTGAACGTCTTCTTCAGAGTACAATCGCCGATTTTTCGGTGAGCGCTGCGGCACAACAGCCTTGTAGCGTTTTTCCCATGCCCGGATGACATGGGGCGACAGACCGGTCCTTTGGGATACGTATCTGATTGTGTATATGCTATTTTGTTCCATAATTTAATTTAGCTTGTCGACTTGATTTTGTCAAGGTATGGTTTATATCTTGTAAATGAGAATGATTCGCTTTGACATACGGCATTTTTCATGACACATTAAAAAATCGATGCACAACTTAATCAAAAGTTGCAGCGTCAAATATTGACAGTGCTGTAAAAAGTCAATCTGCAGTCATGCCGGACTTGATCCGGCATCCAGAACCCCTCGAATTTACTGGATTCCGGCTTTCGCCGGAATGACGTTAAATCGGAAAAACCGACTTTTTGCGAGTTTATCAAATATTAACATATCACCAAAACGGATCGGTTCAAGGTTTGGGACTACGCCCTTCGGGCCTCGACCCCCACCTGCAGGCTTCACGCCCGCCCTGGTGCGACGGGATGCGGCTGGGTAACTATTTTTGTATTTTACAGATTTGGCTTTTCACCACCACTTCTTGACTTTACGGTGCCCAATTATTTGGATTCATTTTTGAGGACCTGTGGAGGGCCGCAAGATGAAATTGTAAGTCGCACCAGGGCGGGCTGAACCGCTCAACCTTGGTATCAACATTCAGGTAATCATCCATTCAAAACATAAGGGAGGTGGAGCGTGCTTCATCAATTTGAAACGATCATTGTGGGATCCGGTGGATCGGGTCTATACGCGGCCCTGGAAGCCAGTCAACGTTCGCAAACTGCAGTGCTATCAAAGCTATTTCCCGTTCGCAGCCATACCGGAGCGGCTCAGGGTGGCATCAGCGCCGCACTTGGAAATGTGGAAGAAGACAAGCCGGAATGGCATGCCTTTGACACCGTCAAAGGCGGCGATTATCTGGTTGATCAGCAGGCGGCCAAGATATTGGCAGAAGAAGCCGTCCAAGCCGTATATGACCTGGAAAACAGGGGCTTGCCGTTT
>JASFFJ010000696.1:0-4177 GCA_050124355.1 Desulfobacterales bacterium
TGGTAAAAAAAGATCGACAATATTTGGTCGACTACTTCGGTTTAAATATGTTTGTATCCGCGGTAGGCAAAAAGCCATTTTTAAGGGATAGCTTTTGCAATGACCAAAGTTACATCGTCATTTTGATTAGCGGTATCTCGAAACCTGTCCAGGGAGTCTGTTATCGAATTTAGAATTTCTTGCGCCGAGAATTGGCTATGTTGTCGTATAATCTGTTGCAAACGCAATTTTCCAAACTTTTCAGAATTCGGATTTTCCGTTTCCCAGATCCCGTCAGTGCCTATGACGATAATCTGTCCGTCGGACCAGCCTGATTGTTTGTATTCTCTAAACGTCCAGTCGGGGTCGATACCGAGCACAGACCCCCGGCCGTTTAATTCATTAAACGCTCCACTTGATGGATCATAAACGATCGCCGGATCATGTCCCGCCCGCACCCAGCGCAGTTCTCTCTTATTTAAATCAATCACCATTAAAAATAAGGTCATAAAATCACCCGATTCAAAAGTGTCCAGACATAAAAGTCGGTTGACAGCAGCCACCTTTTCATCAAGATTTCCGGGTTGTGCCATCTGGCTGCGTAAAAATGCCCGCACAGTGGTCATGAGCAGGGCGGCCGATATACCATGTCCTACTACATCCCCCACTGCGATACCAAACTTTCCCTGGCCCAGTGCAGGAAATTGAAAAAAGTCGAAATAGTCTCCGCCGGTTTCATCGCAATAGATGCTCTTCCCGACAATATCCATATTTTTTATTTGAAGGGGTTTTTGAGGCAATAGATTCTGCTGGACCTCCATGGCAAGATCCAAGGCTTCTTTCATTCGGATACGCTCTTCAAGTTGACCCACCATGGAATTAAAACTGCGGGTCAACTCACCGACTTCATCCCGTGTTTTGACCGGAAGCAGCTCACCGTAATCCCCGCGGGCCACCTTATCTGCGGCCTTGGACACATCTTTTATAGCGGCAACCGTCCGCCCCATTACCGATCTGATCAGAACAAGCACTAGCAAAATAAAAATCGCCCCGCTGATAAAATAATACAACCGAAATCGTATGATGGGGGAAAGAATTTCCGCTCCGGGTGCAATCATCACCAATGTCCACGGTGCCTCCTGCAGCTTGTAGAACCCGCTGACTTCCGAAGGCGGATGACCTTGACCGAGTATGGTTCCGAAGGGCAGGTTCAATAGGGCTTCTAAAGTTTTTTGTTCCAACGGATCGTTATTGTCGGCCAGTTTCTGGCGGAATTTTGCATCGGCACTGATTAAAATCTGTCCGGTATTATCCACTAAAAACGCTTTATGGCTCTGCCACCAGCCGGAATCCGCTATATTTTCGATGAGATAGTCAAATTCGAGCAACACCTCCAGACGTCCGATGGTTTGGCCGCTTTCATCGTTGAGATCGGAAATTAAAGAAACGGTTTCGTGCTCGACGGATGCATCATAAATAGGCGGTGTGATTTCGGTTATTCTGGCCCCGTGAAAGCGTCTCATCCTCAATCGACCGCTATCATTTATTCCCCGCGCGTTTCGCCCCTTAAGATTCACCGGAGGGGTGGTGCGGGTATTTAAACCCAGATCAGGCGTATCGTTATTCCAAATCAAATTGACCCGTGTGATACCTTCAAGCCCCTTTAATTGTTCAACCACCCACAAGTGAATTGAATCAGGGTATGTTTCCCCGGCGGTTTTGTGAAACATTTGTATCCAGGTCTTCGTGCGGCTCAGGCGCATATCCACCTGATGGGCCGCCCGCTGGAGTTTGAGGATGGCAGCTTCCCGCCACTGGTTGACCAAACTGTCACGGGCGTAGATAAACCCCACAAATCCCATGGCGATCAAAAGCAACGCCACCGGTAAAAACATAAAGAGAGACAGACGTTGTTGCAGGCTCCTCGGCCTAAGCATACGGGTAGTCTCCTGTCCCGGATCCGCCCGAAGGTGGAGAACCAAAAAAATGGAATAATTGTTTATTGATTATATATGAAAGTCGTTCCCGGCCGTCGTAGCTGCGCTTGAGGTGTGACTACTATGGCGGAGTCGGCTCGCTATGTCATTTTGATTATCATGCGCTTTAAAGTTTAATTAAGTTGAATTCGACTTCATTCTTCGACGATTTTGTTGGGTTTCGCGGATAGCACCAATGCGGATGGAAAGTCGTAGGTTGGGTTGAGGAACGAAACCCAACGATAGATAGTGGAGTGACCAACCCAACCTAAGAACGACCAGTGGCCGTTGTTAAAATCAAGCCCTAAAGATGTTAAAAAATCTTTTGTGCTTCTACTACCCAGTACCCAGCTTATTTAACCTCATAGGTAAACTCGTCCAAGAACTTTTGGTCTCCGGTTACAGCTTTCATTTTGACTGTGTAGGTACCCTTTTGTTTGAAGTCAAGGTCAGCACCATAGGCACCAGTCATGCCCATTGCCATCAATTTTTGTTTGGTTCCGTCAGGACCATTGACAAGAAAACCGACTTTAGCATCTTCCACTTTACCGCCATTCGGCGCCATAATATAAACCATCATGTGATGGGTGGCACGGTCCTCCATGTTGAGCAGGTGATAGGCAAACTGATAGCCCTCCACCTTGGACTCATGAATTTTCTCACCCATGTGTTGGGAATGGTCCATTGTTTTACCATGATCGCCGGCAGATTTGGTATGGTCCATTTTCATGTCCTTATCGTCAGCCAAGGTTGCTTGATTGAAAACGAATGCGACCGTTATCGTGATGACAAATAAAAATATTGATTTTTTCATGATTTTCCTCCGTATTAATATTTATTTATTTATTTCATTTTGAAATCCTGTCTCTCTGGGTCAGGATTCTTTACTACACGCGATGTGAACATGTTATTACCTCTGGCCAGAAATACGATCCGTCCGGGGCACTTTAAAGAGCGTCGACGCTGACCGCGGCGGTACGCACTTTTACAACACGATTGACGTTGGCGACCGTGATGATTCCGTCTCCCGGTTGCAGCGTACACGCCGTCTTTCGGATCAACTCGACGATCTTGGGCTCATCCTTATCCAGGCAGATAACTTCCATTTTCACCATCCGGTTTACCCTGCAGCCGAATTCGATGTTCATTTCGGCCTGGTCGCAATCGGCCTCGGCCTCCACCGCCAGCACATGCGTAAGGGTTGCATGTTTCATTCCGGCTTCGTAGAGGGCATCGAGCGCCTTAAGCGCCCTATCGCAGCGTATGTAGGCCTTAATCTCCTTCATCGATCACCTCCTCGGTTTCTTCGGCTACCTGGGAAATGGCTTTTCGCAATTCCCAGCGTTTCCAAATATCATAGACTGCCGGTATGATCACCAGGGTGAGAATGGTGGAAGACACCAGCCCGCCGACCATGGGAGCTGCAATCCGCTTCATCACCTGGGACCCGGTTTCAACAGCCAACATCACCGGCATCAAACCGATCAGGGTGGTCGCCACGGTCATGAGCTTGGGCCGTACCCTATCAACAGCGCCTTCGATGATGGCTGTGCGGAGGTCCCCGGTGTTATGCATCAGGCCCTTGGCCTTCCGTCTTTCAAACGCTTCGTCCAGATAAACCAGCATGACAACGCCGGTTTCTGCCGCCAGACCCGCCAGGGCGATAAATCCTACCACAACCGCCACCGAAATATTGTAGCCCAGCAAATATAGCAGCCACACCCCACCAATGAGCGCGAAGGGCAGGCTCGCCATCACAATGACCACTTCGATGATGTTGTTAAAATGGATATACAGGAGCAGGAAGATCACCACCAGGGTTACCGGTACAATAATATTCAAGGTCTTGCGGGCCTTTTGCATATACTCGTACTGCCCGGACCAGACCATTGAATATCCGGTCGGCAGGTCAATTTCCCGATCGACGACCTCCTTGGCCATCTTTACGTAGGACCCGATATCCACGCCTTTCAAATCGACATAGATCCAGGCCGTTTTTCGGGCGTTTTCGCTTTTAATGCCGGCCGGTCCTTTGTGGATGGTAAGATCGGCCAACTGGGCTAAGGGCACCTGGGCCCCGGTGGGGGCGGGCACCAGGACGCGTTTGAGCCGTGTAATGTCATCCCGTAGTTCTCGGTTGTACCGCAAGCTGACCGGATAACGCTCAAGCCCTTCCACGGTGGTGGTCACGTTCATCCCACCAATGGCAGTCATGATGACGT
>JASFFJ010000697.1:0-4166 GCA_050124355.1 Desulfobacterales bacterium
AGATCATCGAGCGCTATGAGTTCCTGTTCGGTCACTTCGTATAGTGCGCCGTGTACGAGCTCACCGGGGGCTTCCATAATGCCGCTATAGCCCGCCTGGCTTTTTTCCGACCAGAACGGAAACTGTACTTCAAAGTTGGGCAAGTAGCCCTTCATGGCAAACTTGGCGTTCGGAATCAGTTCTTTTTTGACAAAATCGATGCTTAGATTGGAGCCATAGCCGAAATGATACATGTACGATTCCTCCTGTGGTATGGGATTTCTATTGCATTGGAGAATAGGGCCCCAAGGACTCCCCGCCGTCGACGGTAATGGCTGTGCCGGTTATATATTTGGCCTCGGAAGACGCTAAAAATGCAAACAGCGCGGCAATTTCTTCGGGATCTGCATGACGCCCCAGAGGGATCCGGGCGTTGACCGCATCCATCATTTCGGTGCTGTATTCTGCTTTTTGCATGGGTGTCAATACATAACCGGGACAAATCGAATTGATTCGGAGCCAGGGCGCACATTCCATCGCGATGGTTTTGGTCAGGTTAATCACGGCAGATTTTGACGCATTATAATCTGCATAATAGGGATAACCCGCAAACCCATTGGTTGATGCGGTGAATAAAATTACCCCGGATTGCTGCGGTTTCATGCGTTTAATGGCTGCTTTGGTGCACAAAAACATTCCGTCTAAATTGACCCGCAGCACCTTCGACCACTGGTCATAGTCGATTTTGGTAAACGGCTGGCGAATACTGATGCCCGCATTCGATATTAAAATGTCGATGCCGCCCATGATGTCGTCTACTGCCTTAAATGCCGCATCTATTTGATTCGGGCTGCTCACATCTGCACACACACTGCCTGTTAGCAATGGCAATTGACGCTGGGCGTTCTCTAGTGCCTCCTGATTACTGTCCAGGATAACCACCTTGCTGCGCTCTTTGACAAATCGACTGGCTGTCGCATATCCGATTCCGCTGGCGCCGCCGGTGACGACCACCCGTTTATCCTTAAGGTCATCATACATGTTTTTTTCTCCTTTCCAGTAAATTCTCAAATGGCTTTATCAATTCTGTGAAAGGGCGTCAATAATCTTCCATTTTTCCATATTTTGTGTAAGACTGTTTTTCATTCATTAATGCCCATCCATAAAAGACCTTTGCCAAAGATGGGCATTTTTTGGTCTCACAAGCAGCAACTTAAATTCGCATGGAATTTTGCGCATACATGCAAACCCCAACGTTCCCGACATGTTGGGTTGTAGCTCGAAGAGCGAAGTCCAAAGGGTAAACAATCCTTGACCGTCTATACCAACACTCCAGGCCATGGCTCGGACCTTCCACAGACCTTCCGCCAAGCGCCCGACTCACGGGGCGTAGCGCAAGCGGTGCAAAGTTTGTTGAATGCAGATAAACCGTTAGTTGTCGCCGGAGCAGGTGTGATCCGTTCGGAAGCATGGCCGGAGCTGAAAGCGTTTGTGGAAATGCTGAGCTGCCCGGTGGCCACCTCCATCAGTGGCAAAGGCGCCATCGCAGAGGACCATCCCTATGCGCTCGGCGTGATCGGTAGCAACGGCGGACTGTCTTATCGTCACCAGTTGATCAACGATGCCGATCTGATCTTTTACATTGGATGTGCCTGCGGTTCGGTGGACTTCACCATGGCGGATCACACCAAAATCGCGGAAGCCATCAACATCACAAGTCGCCGTGTAGAGAGAACCCGCAAGATTTGGGCAACGCCCTAAAATGGGCTATCGGACAGAACTCACCGGTGCTGCTGGACGTGCTCATGCAGCCCTTGCATGAAGCCAATGCCCCGGTTTCAAAATGGATCGCTTAAATAGTGCACGAATCACCACAGGACACGAAAGAAGGTATTATAAAAATGAGTGAAAAACCAATCGATCAGAATTCGGCTGATCTCGTACTTAAAAACGGTAAATTGCTTACCCTGGATGCCGCCCGGCCTCTGGCGGAATCACTGGCGGTTCGAGGGGACATCATCATCGCGGTGGGAAGTGATGGTGACGTTGAACCCTATATATCTTCGCACACCATCGTAATCGATCTGCAAGGACAACTGGCCGTTCCCGGTTTGATTGAAGGGCATGGTCACTATATGTCCCTTGGCGAATCCCTGATGGGACTGGACCTCAGGTCTGCCCGAAGTTGGGAGGAGATCGTTAATATGGTGGCCGGTGCGGTGCAAACAGCGACCCCGGGGGACTGGATTGTTGGAAGAGGGTGGCATCAGGATAAATGGAAGGACCTGCCGTCACCCATTTTCGATGGGTTTCCCTTGCATCATAGACTCAGTGAGTCCAGCCCCAATAACCCCGTCATTCTCATCCACGCAAGTGGACACGGTGTTTTTGTCAATGCCTTGGCGTTGGCGCAATCCGCCATTTATCCGGATACGCCGAATCCTGCCGGCGGTGAAATCGTCCGCGATTCACAGGGAAATCCGACCGGCATGCTGCGTGAAACTGCTCAGGATGCTGCCCGGCAAGCGCTGGCCGTGAATCTGTCGAAACGTCCGCCTGACGTGATTGATTCGGAGCGCCGTCGGCAGGTCAAGCTCGCCGCAGAAAAAGCAATTGCCAACGGCATCACCAGTTTCCACGACATGGGAGAAACGTTTCAAACCATCGATTTTTACCGCAAGCTGGCAGATGAAGGGAATCTGCCGCTGCGGCTCTATGTTTGCGTTCAAGAGCCGAGCGAGATGATGCAGGATATACTCGCCGACTACCGGATGGTAGGCTATGGCAAAAATTATTTGACCGTGCGGGCCATCGGAGAAAAAGTGCTCGATGGCGCCCTGGGCGTTCATGGCGGTTGGCTGCTGGAACCCTACGCCGACATGCCGGATAGCTCGGGATTCAATGTCGTGCCCCTGGCGGACCTCCGCCGTTCAGCCGAACTGGCGATTCAACACGATTATCAGATGGCCATTCAAGGGATTGGAGATCGGGCCTCGCGTGAGCTTCTGGATATCTATCAGAAAAATTTCAGGCAGAACCCCGCTAAAAAAGACCCCCGTTGGCGAATCGAGCATTGCCAGGTCATTCATCCGGATGACCTGATTCGTTATTTGGAACTGAATGTGATCGCATCCATCAGAGGCGTGTTCGCAACATCGGATGGTCCCTGGGTCGTCAAGAGACTCGGTCAAAAACGGGCCCGGGAAAGGGGCTACCTGTATCGAACGCTCATGGAATCGGGCATTACCGTTATCAACGGAACCGATCCCCCCGTGGAAGATATCAATCCGATCGAAAATTTCTATCGATCGATTACGCGTGAAATGGAAAATGGCGAGCTTTTTTTTCCGGAACAGCGATTGTCCCGCCAGCAGGCGTTAGAAACCTATACCGTTAATAATGCCTTTGCCGCTTTTGAAGAAAATGTAAAAGGAAGCCTGGCCCCCGGTAAACTGGCGGACATCACGGTTTTTTCGCGGGATATCATGACCATTCCAAAGGAAGAAATTTTAAATACCCAAATTGCCTATACCATTATTGGCGGAGAAATTAAGTACCGCCGGAATTGAATATTGAAAATTGAAGATTGAAGAATTGTGGGTGTCGCTTTGCTCCGTCATTGTTTTAATAGGTCTTATTGAAATTGATACGCTGGAGGATTCGCCACCAAGACTCAAAGACACAAAGATGAAGATTTTCTAGCGGCTTCGCTTTGTGTCTTGGTGTCTTGGTGGCAGCTTTTTCTCCACCGTGCATGGAACTGCGGTTGATGTGCGCCATTGTGGCAATTTATTCAACCCGATCCACAGAAATCCAATGCCGGCCATCAGCGCCGAGAAAGACAGCATCGCCCAAAGCGACAGCGGTCTGCCGGCATACGTTTCAAATAGCTGTGATCCCAAAAATGGCCCCATGGACCACCCGATGCCCTGCACCAATCCATATAAGCCCATATACCGACCGACTCGGTCCTGGGGCGCCAACGATCCCGTCGCAGCGGTGGTCGCCGGAATGGAAATCATTTCCGCCAGGGTCATTAGAACAATACAAAGGATCAAATGGGTCCAGTTTAAACTCAGGCCAAACCCTAGAAAGGCAAACACATAAATTATGGCCCCCAGTCCGATTCTCAAAAATATATTATTTTCTTGAAGTTTCTTGTTCAGGTAAACCAGGGTCATGATGAC
>JASFFJ010000698.1:0-4144 GCA_050124355.1 Desulfobacterales bacterium
CAACCAAAATTGACGATGACTGCATTTGCAATTTACTCTGTAATTCATATAATGCCTCAATTTTTCATGTAAATTATTGAGAAGCTTGATATGTACTGAGTAACATCAGATCGTGGTAATTTCAGGGCTCCAGACCTCAATTGGCTAATGAAGATACTAAAGGTAAAAAAACTATATCTTCCGGCGCTGTCCATTGTGGCGGTCGTCTTACTGCTTCTGATTTTGATGAGTATCTCAACCTATCGAAACCTGAACCGTGAAAGAGAAATGGCATTGCAAGCACTGCATCGACAGGGAACCACGCTGATACGTTCCCTTGAAGCCGGAGCACGAACCGGTATGATGATACATAGGTGGGCGGAGGATTCCGTCGGCCGGCTCATTCAGGAAACCACAAGAGATAGCTATGTCGCCTATGTATTCATTGTCGACAACCAGGGTCAGATTGTTCATCATTCGGGTATATCTCAAAAAATTAATAGCGATCCATGGAAGGTCTCTCCGACCGGTGACCCGCCAATGACAAATCGTATCACTACTCTACCTGACGGAAGCCAGGTATACGAAATTACAAAAAAATTTTCCCCACAACCGTTATCGACTGAAACACCTCATCATCGTATGACGGGCTTAAGTCACACCCATCGCGATGATCTAATCATCGTGGGATTAAAAATGACCGAATTCGAAGAAGCCCGCCGCTCCGATATTCAACATGCACTCATAATGGCGTCTGTGCTGGTTGTATTGGGAACAGGGGGACTTTTTTTTATTTTTGTTATTCAAAATTACTATCTTATTGATCGAACGCTCGAACAGACTCAGGATTTCACCAGACAAATTGTCACCAACATGGCTAATGGCCTCCTCAGCATAGATCGCGATGGCAAGGTTACAACTTACAATCCGTCGGCCATTCAGCTCTTAGAGCTGGACAAAAAAAGAATAAAGGAGATCAATTTTAAAACCATTATTGACTTTGAAGAAACCGGCATAAATGAAACGCTCGAGACTTGCCGGTCGGTAATGGATGTTGAAATAACTCATCGCAGACGAAACGGGGAAAGAATCCCCCTGTCAATAAGTGCTACGCCTATTTTGGGAGATGATGACGGTTGCAGCGGTGCCGTAATCGTTTTGCATGATTTACGGGAAATCAAGCAATTGGAAAATAAAGTAAAGCGTGCTGAAAAAATGGCAGCCATTGGTGAACTGGCTGCCGGAGTGGCTCATGAAATCCGCAATCCATTGAGCTCCATACGGGGGTTTGCCCAATATCTGCAGCATTTTTTGAAAAACAACCTGCAAGAGCAAGAATATACCAGAACGATGATAAGCGAAGTCGATCGGGTAAACAGTGTGATCACGAATCTTCTGACATTTGCACGTCCGATGGCTGTGGTCCGTTCAATGACCAATGTCCAAGAGCTAATCAAAAAAGCGATAAACTTGACCAAAACCGATGCCGAATCTAAGAACGTTGACGTTATCTTGTCTGTTCAAGTGCCTGGAAATAACTTCCTGCTGGACGAAAATCAGATGCTTCAGGTTTTGCTTAATCTGTTACTCAATGCCATTCAGGCTGCTGCTTCCAATGGGCAAATCGAGATAGGCTACCGTATTGACGCCGAAAACGATAAACTGGAAATTTGGATTGAAGATGACGGCATTGGCGTGCCGGCTGAAAAAACGTCGAAGATATTTGAACCATTTTTTACGACTCGTGAAAAAGGAACCGGTTTGGGGCTGTCCATCGTTCATAAAATTGTCGAAAACCATGGTGGTGAAATTATGCTTCAAAGCCCGCCGCTTTCAAAAAGCCACGGTTGCCGGTTTACGATCATTATCCCCGGAGAACTGATTTAGGCCTTTAGCGGGTTTTTTCTGAAACGAAGGTCGACTTAAGTAGGACGTACTTCATGCCTCCCAAAATTCTCATTGTAGATGATGAAGCACCTCATCGGCAGATGCTAAGAGCTGTTTTATCCGCAGAAGGATACGAAATTCACGAGGCAAAGAACGGTCAGACCGCAATTGCCGGTGTCGCCAATCAATTTTATGACCTTATTCTAATGGATATTCGAATGGCCGGTTTAAGCGGCATCGAAGCGCTCAAAGAGATAAAGCATCTCAGCCCCGGCATTCCCGTTATTATCATGACGGCCTATGCCTCCGTAGACACCGCGGTCGAAGCCTTAAAAGCCGGCGCTTACGATTATATAACCAAACCGCTGGATATTGATGAATTAAAACTGCTGGTGAAACAAGCACTACAGTTTCATCACCTCGAACAGGAAAACCTGCTACTTAAAGAACGCCTGAATGACCGCTTTGACTTCTCCAAAATAATTGGTCGTAGTCATTCTATGCAAACAGTTTTCGATACGATTGGCTTGGTAGCACCGTCTGAAGCCACGGTGCTCATCACCGGTGAAAGCGGCACCGGCAAAGAGCTGATCGCCAACGCCATCCACCAAAACAGCCCGCGCAAAGACCGACCTTTTATAAAAATAAACTGTGCCGCCCTACAGGAAACCCTGCTGGAAAGCGAGTTATTTGGCCACGAAAAAGGCGCCTTCACCGGAGCGCTGGCTCGAAAAAAAGGAAGGTTTGAACTCGCCCACAACTCTTCTATATTTCTGGATGAAATTGCTGAAATGGCGCCGGTCACCCAGGCAAAAATTCTACGTGTCTTACAAGAACGCGAATTCGAGTCTGTCGGCGGCGCACATACCACCAAGGTCGATACCCGTTTGATTGCAGCCACCAATAAAAACCTCGAAGAAGAAATCGAGGCCGGCCGTTTTCGCGAAGATCTTTACTATCGTCTGAACGTGGTCAGGGTCGATGTACCGCCGCTGCGCGATCGGCAGGATGACATTCCTTTACTGGCCGATTTTTTTCTAAAAACTTATGCCGAAAAAAACCGTAAACTGCTCAAGGGATTTACCCCGCGGGCGGTGGACTTGATGATGCGTCACGAATGGCCGGGCAATGTTCGTGAGCTGGAAAATATTGTCGAACGCGCGGTAATCATGGCTCGGGGCGAAATGATCACCCCGACGGATTTCCCGGAAATACTGAAAGAACTGGACGACGAACTAAAGTCCACTTCGCTAAATATCGGACCCGGTCGCTCATTAAAAGAGGTGGAAAAAGAAATGATTCTGCGAACCTTGGAGGAGACCGGGGGAAATCGCACCCATGCAGCCAGTATTCTTGGAATCAGCCGCCGTACGCTGCAGATGAAGCTGAAAGAATACGGAATTAACCCCTAGTTCAGACTTCGTTCACTCTGTTTTTTTATTCAATTAGCCACCACCATCAGTGCTGAGGGTATGAGGAAGGCACTCGAAGGGCCCGTGGAGCCATGCTGAGCGGGTAATCGCTGTTTTTTGAAGATTGAAGATTCGAACTAATTGGAACCTGGGGAGTAAAATTCTGATAAACCTTTATAGACGTGAGTGCGCAAATTTTGCGCACTGCCCGGAAAGATAATTTAACAAATCCGAATGAAATTTCTCCGCGGCAAGCCGCGGCGTATCATGTTTTTAGTACCTATCTATTGAAATCCTATCATTTTTGTGCAGGATTTATGTCATTGTCAGATTGAATATTTAAGCAATCCTATCGATTTTAATTGAAAAGACAGAGCGAAGCGAAACCACAAATCTTCAATTTTCAATCTTCAGTCTTCAATTCCGGCTTGTCCGGGTTAGGATTTAACTCACCGTCATCGCAGCAAGCTACGGGGAATTTAACCCAGGAGAGATTAAAGTGTGAAAAAAAATTATGCATCATTCCAAAACCGCTCCACCGCATCAAATATCTGATCCAGTTGTTCCGGCTGGTACCATTTAATTTGCGGGTCGGCACCAAACCAGGTGAACTGGCGCTTGGCAAAACGACGGGTATCTCTTTTTAAGGTCCGCAGGCACTCGGCCCACGGCAGGTGGCCATTCAGAAACCCAACCACATGTCGATAGCCAATGGACTGCATGGATTTCAATTCTGCCGGATAGCCCATGGCCAGTAACTTTTTTACTTCCTCAACCAAACCGGCTTCGATCATCAGATCTACCCGTTGATCGATCCGCTCGTGCAGCTTTTCGCGGTCTATCCGGAGTCCTATCTTGAACGCATT
>JASFFJ010000699.1:0-4134 GCA_050124355.1 Desulfobacterales bacterium
TTTACCTCACGTTGTATGAATTATGCAATGTCCCGGGAGTATACGACCGATCCGGAAGCCAGTGACATAGAAAATGAAAAGTTTTGGCAAAGCCTTTCTGAAATTTTTAAGGTGACGCGTGAGATGCTGGAAGAATCGGCCGAAGAGCTGGGGATTGATATTGACGCGATTGATTTTGAAGCGGCAGCGCAGGAAGAGAGCATCAAAGATAAAATTGTCGAAAATCATGAATGCTGCCAAGCTGCAAAAAAGTACGGTAAAATGGTCACCGAGTTAATGGAATCTGAATACATCCCCACCTTACGGGTCGTGGACAAGCAGGAAAGAAAGAATCCAGTTAAATTAAATAATGTTGATTCCTTGATCGGACCGGCCGCTATTGAAGAAGTGGTTGAAATTATACACTGGTACCAACATTTTATTTACATCAAATTGATGCGATCCGTTCATGGTACGTTAGGAAATAATGAGGAATTATTGGAAGATTACCCTAAAGATTCGGATGGATCCGCCAAAGTCGCCTTGATTGCAATTGACCGTTCAATGGCGGCCTGGACGCATATGCACAACTATTTTCCAAATCTCGAGACTCAAATTCTTGCGATACTGGCCCAGCTTGACGGTTTAAGAAAACGGGTGGAAACCATTTTTCCAGAAGCCAGGAATTTTATTCGGCCGGGATTCGATGAGATAAATTCGGATGTGAAAAAGTGATAAATTCCCAAAAAATCAATTCTTCCGATCTACCGTCATTCCGGCGAGGCTTGTGCCGGACTCGATCCGGTAGCCGGAATCCAGAAAATTCAATAGGTTCTGGATGCCGGATCCGTCATCCCGGACTTGACCCGGGACCGGCATGACGATTCGAGAACTTTTACGAAACCGTCAAGACTTAACAGTAACATTTTCCATATATGCATCCGGTTTTCAAATATCTGCTGAGCTTTCGACTGTTATACATCGTCGTCGGGTTCTTTTTTTTATCTGCTAAGTGTATTCATCGTGCTGCTACCGCCGCCGGCGGAGTGGATGCCGCAGGAGTTTTTAGAGATCCGACGCGCGAGAATAGATTATATCTTAAGAGCGATGTTAAAACTGTCGAAATAATCCGGCTCACACCGATAAACCAATTGCCCTTATATCACGCCACAGGTTTCGGCGACGGTTATGCCTTTTGCGCCACCTTGAAATTAACGCCTGGTAAGTTTTTTGATTCAGTTCATGCACTGCTTTGCACCAAGCGGCATGATGGCTATAATCAGATTTATAGACATTTGCCGGATCGGGAACAATTAGGTGCAGGTGTTCTTTCCATACATCCACTGCAACCGCAAGACCGGCACCGGCTTTCATTTTCTTCAAACTGCTGCACCGAAAATTAGCGAGGGGGTCGTCCGGCGATGCTTCTTCCGGCAGTGCGGTCTTGTAAAAAACCGGATACTTTTGCTTGAGCATTTTACTGTTAGGCAAGTCTGACGTCAAACGGGCCAGCCAGGGCCAATATTTTTTGAAGGTTTTCTTATCTTTCTTCAGCTCCCTCAGCCAGCCGTTGAGCTGGCGCATAAACCATTCTTTTTTCGTCTTAGAATCCAAGCTCGCCTCTATCAGCCAATGAAGCCAGGAATCGGAAGCACGGGGAGCGTCCATATAGCGAGAGAAGCTGCGCTCAGCCATTTCGGTTTTCCATTGTTCAAATAGCGGATTTATGGATTTTTTAATTTTGGGGTTAATCAACCGCTTGTATTCTTTGATGATCGCTTCACAGTCTGTTGGCAATCGAAATATGACGCTCTGCAATTGAGCAGCAGCACCGCGCTGAAGGTTGTCCAATTTTAGGGAGACCTTGCCCCAAATTTGCAAAAGGTTCGCTATATCTTCCCGTCCTTTCGCCATAGAATACTGATGTTGACCAATCAGCAGCGAAACTTCCGGGTACCATTTAACCTGTTTTTTACGTGCCAGAAGACTGGCAAAGGTTTTTTCCAGCCAACTTTCAGCTTCTTGATAATCTTTTCGATCGACCGCGTCATCGACCAAGGGACGGCCATATCGCCAGTTTTGTACCAAATGCTGTCGGCAGGTATCCAGGTACTTTGTTGCATCAAAGCGGGATTCATAAATATGGTTGATTTGATGCCAGGGGGAATAGACATTACTCAAATCAATTGCCTGCGAATCGTCCTGCAAATGAGCATAAACTTCACGGCAGGCATCAGGGGGGAGTTCTCCAAAAAATTCAATGCATGCGTCCGGATCCAGGTAAACCAGCTTATATATTTCTTCAATATCAATAACTTTTTCGAGCAAGACAATGCCCGGATGGAGTTCATGCTGAAAACCGGTCCATAGCCAATTCAGCACACATAAGGTTACATTCTTTTCCAGCCCGGTCGGATCACCGTATTCAGCTCCCATCCATTCCGGATACGAAGCGATGTTTTCCTCGATGTCCTCTATGGCCGCTTCAAAGAGATCCGGATCGTCAACTGAATTATAGACGTCATCAATCAAACTCAACATATCCCCCGCAATCGGTTCAAGATCAGATGCGAAACCATAGCCGTCAAAATACGGTTCCTCCCAGTGGTGATCCTGGACTGCATACGTTCCGTCTCCATCTCCGAGCTCTGCAACAATTCCATGCCATTGACGCCATAGCGAATCCCAATATTCCAGGGTCCTTTTATGGGAGGCCATTGGACTTGCTGTTTTTCCGTCGGTTGCCGCCGAATCGCCTTTTAATATTTTGTCAACAGTGGCGGCCATATCTGGATCTGCCTTTTTAAAATCATCCATATAACTTTTTAAGCCGCCGGCTGATGCAACCACGTCCAGCATGCGGGCCATCTGTTCCCTTGTCAGAGATTCCAGCAAAAGCTGACCAATCTTGAATTCTTTATCTTTCATCATTTATTTTCAATCCTTTCCCTCCCCTTTTTTTCATTCTTTTAAACTTTAATTCCAACGAATATGTCAACATCTAAATTCAGAACTACTGAGGTGTCGTAAAATCTGTTGCAACACGAATGTCAGTGGTCGCGCCAAAATAACTGGCTTTCGGGCAAATCGTTTTGAATTTTTATTTTCAAATCGTTTCTAAAGTGCTAAAAATTTCGGGAGTTTTTAACCCTGAACGTTGAACCCGGAACTTTTGAACGGTTACCTAACAAATTATTATTAACCGGTCAGCCTGTTGCAATAAAAATGGAGAACTCTTATGACCGACCAGAGACGACGAATAAACGGCGGAGAAGCAATGATTCGGGCCGCAATGGCCAACGGAATCGATACCGTTTTCGGAATTCCCGGAGCGCAGATCTACCCTCTGTTCGATGCTATACACCGTCTGCCCGGAATCAAAGCAGTTGTTAGCAGGCACGAGCAGGGGGCAGGGTATATGGCCATGGGGTATGCCAAAGCGACCGGCAAGCCGGGTGCCTTTGCGGTCGTCCCCGGTCCTGGTGTTTTGAACACGACCGCGGCCTTATGCACTGCCTGGGGGTGCAATACCCCGATTTATTGTATGACAGGGCAAGTACCTTCGACCTTTTTGGGTAGTCGAAGAGGGCACCTACACGAACTTTCAGATCAACGGGCCACGCTTTCAACCTTGGTAAAATGGGCAGAGCGGATCGATGATCCTGCAGATTCGCAAGCACTTACCAACAAGGCCTTTGAACAGATGCTCAGCGGACGTCCCGGACCGGTTGCTCTGGAAATGTGCTGGGATACCATGGCAAAGGAATGGGAGGTTGATGTGGGGCGGAGCTTTCAGATGCCTGATCCCGCGGAACCGGATGGGAATCAGATTGAAAAGGCGGTGAAGCTCCTAAAAGGCGCAAAAAATATTATGATCATGGTCGGGGGGGGTGCCCAGCATGCCAGTGCTGAGGTCTTGAATCTGGCCAAGCTACTGAATGCACCGGTGACGGCATTTCGCAGCGGTCGTGGCATTGTATCGGAAGATCATGAACTGGGGATGTCAATTGCCGCTGCCCGCCTGTTGTGGGAAGAGACCGATGTGCTGATTGGCATTGGATCCAGACTCGAAATGCAGTACATGCGATGGGGCAACATGAATATTTACCATGATCGCCCTCAATCAGGTCCCAGGCTGATTCGCATCGACATCGA
>JASFFJ010000700.1:0-4132 GCA_050124355.1 Desulfobacterales bacterium
TATAGAAAATAACATCGGTGGATGGCTTGACACTCAATTTGCTTTCTGACATATTTTGTCAGCGCCAAATTCTCTATCTATAGAGCAATTTTTTCATCACCGCAATCTAAACCCAACCCGGACAAGCCGGAATTGAAGATTGAAGATTGAAGATTGAAGATTTGTGGTTTCGCTTCGCTCTGTCTTTTTAATTTAAATAGATAGAAATGCTTAAATATTCAATCTTGCTATGACATAAATCCTGCGCAAACATGATAGGATTTCAATAAATAGATACTAAAGTTATCCTTTGCCATGTTATTTATGCAACCTTGGGGTCAATCCATCGTAACAACCTTGCCTTCTTTGACCGCCGCGGTGGCCTTGATGGCCCACTCGACCGATTTGTAACCATCCTCCATCGTGACTTTGGGCGTGCCGCCTTGCTGGATACAATCGGCAAACGCCTGTATCTCGGCTCGATAGGTGATCCGCCAATAATCGTAGAACCACTCGCTGCAATCTCGGCTGACCCCGTCGGCATTCATCCATTGCAGGCGATCCCGATAGGAGTTCGCTCCGATGGCGATACAGCCTTTGGTGCCGAACACCTCCATGGGGGCATGATAGCCATAGGCACTGTTGCGGCTGGCGGTCAGTACGACCATGGCACCGTTTTTGAATTTCATCAGGATGGCCGTATTGTCCATGTCGTTGTGTTGTTTGAGGCCCATATAGGCATAAACCCCGCCGACACCGTAGATGGTAGCAGCCTCCGATCCGGTGAACCACCGGGCGGTGTCGTAATCATGGGTCATCATGTCGGCAATAAAGCCGCCGCTGGTGGGACTGAACTTGACGATAAATTCCTCCATGCCGGCCTGGTCGCGCGATTCGATCCGCAGCAGGATGATATCACCCACAAAGCCATTGTCCACCTTTTGCTTGGCTGCACAGAGATCAGGATCAAAGCGATGGTTGTAACCCACCTGCAAGAGCATGCCGGGGTGGGCCTCAACCATATCTTTGATCCGGTTGACCTCTTCCATGGACATGCCCAGGGGTTTCTCGGTAAACACGTATCGGCACCCGGCTTCGGCGGCGGCACAAATGATCTCGCAATGGGTCTGGGAGTTGGTGGCGATGACGATACCATCCAGGTGCGGATTGCGAAGAATTTCATGGTAATCATCGCTAACCATCTGCGGCCTAAACTCTTCGGAGGCACTTTCCAACTCCTCCGGCACCACGCTGCAGACAGCCGTTAGTTCCGCATTTTGGACATGCTGGTGGATATTGCGGGCGTGTTCCAGACCCAGACGTCCTAAACCGATGATGCCTAGCTTAACAGGTTTCATTCCGTTTGCTCCTCTATCCGGTTGACGGTTAAAGTTTGAGAGCGCGCAGATGATCGATGCCCCGTTGGGCGGCGATTTCGGCGGCCGGGTCGGGCCGGTGTTCGCCGGAGACAAAACCGGTGTAACCGGTGTCCAGCAACGATCGCAGGATCGACTTAAAATCCAGATGGCCGGCACCGGGATGCCAACGGTTCGAATCGGCAACATGAAAATGAAAGATACGCTCGCCGCAGGCGCCGATACTTTCTTCAATGCTGGGCTCTTCGATATTCATATGAAAGGTATCCAGTAGGAGCCCCAGGTTGTCGGCCTTGACGGTCTCGATGAGTTCGAGGCCTTCGGCCACCTGATTAATCAAGGTGGTTTCGTAGCGGTTAATGGGCTCGAGAGCAAGACGCACCCCGGACTTGGCAGCTTCGGCCGTAACATGCACGAGCGCTTCCACCATCCATTGTTCGGCCAGCTGCCGACGAACACCTTCGCGGACAATGCCCCGCAGCAGACCGATGATAATCAAGGCATCGGCCTTGCGGGCCAGCGAAATGTGATCGATGGTGCGCAGCACCGCCTGCTCGCGGATCTTGGGATCCGGGTCGGTGTACGACAGACCCTCTTCCCCCCAGGCCTGACCGGTCCCAATGGCCGGAATGGTGAGGCCGTTGTCGACGACGGTCTTGAGTACGGCCTCATGGTCGAGGCGTTTGGGATCGCGAACGGCGATTTCCACCCCATCATATCCCAGGGCGGCAATACGGGCGACGTTGGTCTTGAAATCCCCTTTGAATGCCACCGCGTCAAACTTGGCTGCCTCCGTGGACAAACACATCGATAGCTTTAAATGTGAAATGGTTTCTCTCCTTCTATAACTTGTTATCAAACAAAAAAATGGCTGTAGCGTTCTATAAATCGCGACATTGCCCTTATAATGGACATTAAATCGGTCTGGGTTCAAAGGTTCAGGGTTCCCGGTTCAGGGTTAATCCCATCAGGCTTTTCCCTTTAACCTATATGTAAATGGCTATTGTGGCAGGGAGTTAACCTCTGAACCTTTGAACTGTGAACCTTTTAACCCACTATAGCTTATGAAACGGTCCGAAATGGGGCAGCTCATAGACAGATTTCCAGCCTTCGCTCCATGGTTCCTTTAAAAAAGGCGCCAATTCCTTGGCATCCCGTAAGGATATCTTCTCCACGGGCGGCAGGGTGCCGGCCGGAAATGTATCCAGAATGTGATCGTGGAGCAGCGTCAGGTATTTTAAAATAGCTGCGATGGGACGTTTGGCTTTTTCCGCTGTGGCCCGGCTGGGCTTGCCGACCACCCCTTCAGGGGTTGCAAACCGTTCGATGGCAAAATGCCCTTCACCTTCGGACCACCGGTGAGGCCTGCGGTATGGATCCACCGACAGATCGAAATGTCCCTCGGGTAGAAAAGCCTGACCTTCGGAATCCTTCACGTACTGCATGTCGACCATTTCATTAAACATCAAAAGTGCCACGGCGGTTTCGCTTTCATCGGCATGGATAAAATTGGTGGAAAGGCTGTCCTTGCGCTCAATAGGCATGAAAAATTCCCTTACCGCCCGGTGCCAGTCGAGTACCTGTACGATGGCCGGCAGCGAGAAACGTTTCATAAACTCCTGGATGGCATCTTCCAGGGTCCAAAGATGCCCGTGGTTGTTGAGCAGAATCATTTTGCGGTAACCGTCGTTCCACAGCCCCAGCATGGTATAAATCAACATCTCGCGCACGATTTCCGGCGGAATGATCACTGTACCGGGCATCCCCACGTGATGGTAGGGATGGTTGCCATAGTTAAGCGGCGTAAAGGCCAGGTTGACCTCGCGGCCCTGCTTGGCCGTGTAGCGGCGCACCCCTTCAATGATCTGGGTGACCATAAAGGTATCCAGGCCGGTGTTGGCATGATCCCCATGGTTTTCCGAACAGCCGATGGGGATAAAAACAAGGTCGTTCTTGCGTCGCTTCTCCACTGTAACGGCACGGGGGGTATTCTGAATATAGCAGCCGGCCTTGCCCAGCTCGGACGGTGAAGGGATCTCGTAATCTGCCAGGATCTGATCGATCTCCGAATCCGAGGCGTCAAAAATCTGTTTTTTTAACCGACCGACCTCGTTGTCCTCAAATATGATCTCCGGGTAGTCCGTGGTCAGCCATGTTTTCTTAATTGGGTCGTCGCTCATGAGTATAAATCCTCCGGTTATGGGTTATAAAGGTAACAGGTTCGGGGTTCAGGGTTCAGCGTTCTGGGTTGAAAAGCACCCAACCAACTCTTAGTACAGAGATTCTGTTTTCATCGTTTTTGTAATACCTTTTCACCCAGTGGGTAATGTCGGATATTACTGATCTTGATTAATATAGTAAACTGTTTAGTATAGTTGTAACCATTGAACCGTGAACTCTGAACCCAGAACCGATCCGTTTAGGTTGTATCAGATCTCAAAATCTAGCATTACTTTCAACGCTTCGGCCTTGTTGTGGATAGCCAGGTCAAAAGCTTCGTGCAATTTGTCAAAGGGAAAATGATGGGTGTTCAAGCCACCAAATTCATAACGATCGTAGATGGCGTTCATAAACTTAATGGTGCGCTGCCCAAAATCTTTGGTGCCGCCCGATCCGGTAATGCTAAGGGTCTTCCAGATGGTCCGGCCGATTTCGACCGGCACTTTGCGGCCGACGGAATGGCCAATGAGCCGCACCCGGGCACTATGGCCGGCGATATCGAATAGCGAGGCAATGGCCTCATCGTTACCCGAGGCTTCCACCACCACCGAACCACC
>JASFFJ010000701.1:0-4129 GCA_050124355.1 Desulfobacterales bacterium
GCGCAATCCTCTGAAACCACGGGGTTGCTGTCCTGATTGCAGATCATTCTGGTAACGACGCCATCCGGCACCCTGAAATCTTTTCGGGAGATTTGATGCGGAATTGCTCTCATTAGTTGCGCCCAAACGGGAAGGGCGGCTTGGGCGCCGGTTGCCTTGATGGCATCGCCATTGTCGAAGCCGACCCACACAAGGGCCAGAATATCCGGTGTGTACCCGATAAACCAGGCATCGCGGAAATTATTGGTCGTACCGGTCTTTCCGGCGACCGGCCAACTGATTCCTCTATTTCCGAGTGTTTTTGCAGTGCCGGTTTCGACTACCCCTCGCAACAGAGACGTTATTATAAAAGCTTTGGCTGGTGAAATCAAACGCTCGATATTAAAATGTCTACGTTCGAGTACCTGGCCGTTTTCGTCGACCACGGCTTTTAAACCCAAAGGGTAGGGCATCATGCCGCCGGCTGCAAAGGCACAATAAGCACGGGCCAGCTCTAACGGAATCACTTCAATGGCGCCCAGCGAGAGGGAAGGGTAAGACTTAAACGGTGTTGAAAAGCCGAAGCGGTTGGCCGTTTCAATTATTGATTCCAGCCCGATCTGCATTGCCAGATCTACCGTCGCCAGATTCTCTGAATTTTCAAGTGCACGGCGGACACTGACCAGTTTTTTTCCATGGCGTTCAAAATTTTTTGGCGCCCATTTCTTACCATCGATATTATATGTCTTGGGAATGTTGGAAAGCATCGTGATCGGGGTAATGGTATCCAGCCCGGCCACATAAACGAAGGGTTTAAACGCGCTGCCGGGTTGACGGCGGGACTGAGTAATACGATTGAATTGACTTTTGCTGTAATCGCGTCCGCCAACCATCGCCAGAATATGACCGGTTTTTGGATGCATCACCACCACGGCCCCCTGGAGCCTTTGGTTAGACGACGTGCGCGACGAGGCGGCAGACTTAACTTCCAGGCGGGAGAGCTCTTTTTTCAGTGCTTTTTCGGCAGCCATTTGAACCTGCGGGTCAAGGGTGGTGTAAATTGAAAGCCCGAGACTGGTCAACTCTTCAGGTTTGTATAAAGTGGTGAGTTGTTGTGTCAGGTAATCCATAAAATACGGGGCTTGATTGCCGAATATGGTGTAGCCGGCCGTTACAACCGGTGTTTTCACGTGCGTCTGCAGCTGTGCTTCTGAAATCCATCCCCTGCCTTGCATCGCTTTTAAAATCAAATTTCGGCGTTTTAAGCTGGCGGCCTTATCTTTGTATGGTGAATAGTGGTTGGGCGCCTTAATCAGACCGGCAATTGTTGCCGCTTCGGGAAGAGAGATCTCTTCAACCGGTTTTCCGAAATAAAAATATGCGGCTTCACCAATGCCGTTGACCGCCACGGATCCTTTCTGCCCTAAATAAATTTCATTGAGATAGATTTCCAGGATGTCATATTTTGAGTATTTCATTTCCATGACCACGGCAAGGATCGCTTCTTGGAATTTGCGTACCAGGCTTCTCGTCGGAGTTAGAAAATAGTTTTTGGCAAGCTGCTGGGTTATGGTTGAGCCCCCCTGCCGAATAGTGCCGTGTCGCAGGTTTGTTATCAGCGCGCGCAGAATTCCACGGGGATCAATGCCCCAGTGCTGGAAAAATCGATGGTCTTCTGCGGCCATGACAGCGCGAATGAAATGCTCAGGGACTTTTTGAATCGAAACCAGACGTCGACTTTCCCTTTCACGACCGAAAAATAGCTTAATTTCCTCGGGCTCAATTTCCAAAAGAGGGATGGATTCTCCGTTGTCTTGGCGGGCAATGGATTTAATGGTATTTGGGTCAAATTGAATATTTGCCGGGAACCCTGCTCTTCCTTTCCAGGGCGTTTTCAAGTCATTTAGAAAAATGCGTGTGCCTTTTTCGTTTATTTGCATGTCCCCTTTTTTTTTCGGAAGTCCCGAGACGTTGCGGTATCCCAACCGTTTGAGTTTTTCTTGAAAATGTGTCCGGTTGATATGCTGACCGGGGTAAAGAAGCAATGTGTCCGAGAAAACCCTGGACGGTATGCTCCATCGTCGGGAGGAAAATCGCTGCTCCACTGTTCCCGAGAGGTGCCAGCCATAGATAGCGACGCCTAAAAGCGCCATCAATATAACGAAACTGCTGAAGATGAGAATTTTTTTGATCATATGTTGATCTGGTTTGGGTGTGGGATACGGATCGGACAATGCGCAGCGATGCAACAAACAAAAAATCCGGGACCGAAGGACGACGTCTTCGGTGTTAGATAATTATTTTATGGCTTTCCGGGCAATCTCGCTTCCGAGCATTCAATTCAGGGATTCTGACTGCAGTCAAAAAAAATTCCGGAAGGCCCTGAAGAACAACGGAACCTATAAAAATTAAGCGTAAATTATGACGCGTCAGTAATCCTGAATTTCGTGATCGCGTTTTAACAAAATCAACCGAAGATTGAAATGATTTTTTAATTCATAAGCCACCGGCTTGCTGATGCGAATTTAAATGATTCTATCTTTACTGCGAGGGCATGCTTCATGGGTGTAAATATGATCGATGCCGGCAGCATATCAATTGATGAGCTGTTTAAATCGATAAGGTAAACCGCCACGAAGAAAGAAAAATAATTATTTTTCGTGATTCCGTGATCGATATAGGCGTATCGCCCAATAAGAATGCAGGAATCTCGGGGTATTGGAATTAGGGATTATGGTCTCCGGCTCGGAAAGGGTGATGAAATGGAGGGGTATAAAATGGATCGGATAGGTAATGAAGAATTGCCACAATGCAGAAAAGCCAGCCTCTATAAGACTGACCTTTCTCAATTTTCTAAGCACTTGCCGCAACGGGGCCACCACCCCCTATCATCGATCCATGAATTTTCGGTGTAAAAACTCATGGCCTCACTTCAAAAACTCTCGAAAGCCGTTCTTTCCGGGAGCGACCCCGAGAACACTTGGACTGTCCTTTCCGGGGACAGGTCTAAGATATTCTTGAAGGCAGAGCACTTAGCTCCTTCGTATGGGATCAAATGATCTTCTTACTTAATATGCAATAGTTATGCAAAATCATCAAAATTTGATGTTTTTTAAAATTATATTTTATTACAATAAGTTATGTCGAGCATGTCTGGTTTGGCAAGTTCGGGTTTGTGATAAAAAACAGCCAAATTTATGTAATTATTATCACAATGTGGTATAAATTTCATAATTAGCCCTGCCCAAATTTTGAAATTTCCTAAAATCAGCTTTATTTAAGTCTCTTTTTTTACAATCCTGAATGTTTCCTCGTATATTGTTTTACGAGGTCCGATGGTAACCAAGTCAATGATATTTTCAGTTGAAATTCGATAAATTATCCTGAACCTACTCACCCGATAACTTTTAAGGCCAATAAGCTCATCTTTTAACGATTTGCCCGTTTGCGGATCAGCCAAAATATGCTTTAACCCCGCCTTAATTTTTCTTTTTAATTGCGGATGAGATCCACGGACTAAATCGGCAATTTCATCGGGTACTCTTATTTTGTATTTTGTCTGCAGCTCAGGTGCCATAGCTCAATTCATAAGCCACCCCGCCCTTTGGCGGGATGAGAATTGAAAAGGTTCAACCATTACCAGAAGAACACACAAAATTAAACTTGAACGATGCCGGTGGCTTATGAATTGAGTTAAAATCAGCGACCACCAGCAGAGCGTGGTCCCGGCCCCTTCGAGGGACCATCCTCATCCCCCCAGCTTGTGGTCGCTGATTTAGTCGAATAATTCATTCAACGTATACAGCTTGCCCTTCTTTTTTAAAGCGGCAAGCCCTTTCGCGATTTCATTCATTAAATCACCGTCTGATTTTATCCGAATGGTTTCTTTCCAGCTTTCAAATTCATCGGGACTTATTAAGACAGCGGAAGGGCGGCCATTTTTTGTAATAACCACCTCTTCATCGGTTGAATATACTTTGTCAACCAGGGCACTTAGTTTCATTTTTGCTTCTGATAGAGATAGCGTCTTCATGAATAGGCCTTTATTTTAGTTGATCAGAATTTAGCTCAAATATAAAATAAAGCTCATAAAAAGTCAACTGGTGAATTGTTTATGAGAAAATTACTTTAAATGCATATGCACTTGGCT
>JASFFJ010000702.1:0-4115 GCA_050124355.1 Desulfobacterales bacterium
AAATCTGAAAACTATGATAATGTTGCCGGCGTGTTTGCGGCCGGTGACATTTGCGGTCCACCATGGCAGATGGCCAAAGCCGTGGGCGAAGGATGTGTGGCAGGAATCGGCGCTGCCAGCTATGCGAAGAAGGTGGAGAAAGAGGGGAGACCCCCTGGGCGCTAAATAGATTTGGCCCATGTAGCAAGTCAGAATTAAACCGATACTTTGTGGCTTGACGTGAGATAACAGAATAAAACGTACCCGGAGAAGATTTCATCAGGAGAATCGACATGGCCGGTAAGATGATTCCGCTACGAGACCAAATCCCTCTTGAGCACAGATGGGACCTGACACCCCTGTTTGAATCCGACAATAAATGGGAATCCAAGTTTGTCGAGGTCGAACCGCAACTATCGTCTTATCAAAAATACCGCGGCCGTCTGAAAGACTCCGTTTTGAATTTAAAGGAGGCGATTGAATTTCATTTGGGGCTAAACCGCCAGATCGAAACTCTATACACCTACGCACACCTTAAAAGCGATGAAGATAAATCCAATCAACTATATCAGGGCTTTCACCAAAGAGCCCTCAATTTGCTGACCCGATCTGCAGAAATGTCTAGCTTTATGATACCGGAGATCCAGTCTATCCCCGATGAAATAATTAACCGGTTCATGGAAGACGCCTCTATCGGTGAATTTAAATTCTATTTGGACAAAATTCTGCGATACAAACCCCATACCCGCAATGAAATGGAAGAAAAGATTCTGGCCATGAGCCGAGAGATCGCCAATGCACCGTCCCAGGTCTTCGGCCAGCTTGACAATGTCGATTTAAAATTCGGAATCCTTACCGATGACAACGGAATTGAAACTGAACTAAGCCACGGAAATTTTACAACCTTCTTGACCAGCCCCCATCGTGAGCTCCGCATGCGAGCCTTTTTCCAGTATTACCAGGCGTACCAGGATCACAAACATACTCTGGCAGCAACCCTGTCAAACTCAATTAAAAAGGACCATTTTTATTCACGGGTTAGAAATTTTGAAAACTGCCGGGTTGCAGCACTTTTCGGAGACAACATCCAGGAGTCAGTCTATGAAAACCTTATCGATACCGTGAAGAAAAATCTAGATCCTTTGTTCAAATATTTTAACTTCAGAAAAAAGGCACTCGGGCTAAGCGAACTTCATTTTTATGATACCTATGTCCCCATAATAGAAGATGTCAATTTCCACATGCCCTATGAAGAAGCCGTCAATGTGGCAGTAACTGCGATGGCGCCCCTAGGAAAGGAGTATTGCCATGTTCTTGAGCAAGGGCTTTTGGGCGGCTGGGTGGATCGTTATGAAAACCGGGGTAAGAGAAGCGGTGCCTATTCTTCCGGTTGCTATGATTCACCGCCATACATTTTACTTAATTACGATGAGCATAATCTTAACAGCCTTTACACCCTGATTCACGAGGCTGGACACTCCATGCACTCCTACTATGCTAGAAAATATCAACCCTATGTGGACCATGACTATACGATATTTGTGGCCGAAGTCGCCTCCACTTTCAACGAAAATCTTTTGACCAGGTATTTGCTGAAGACTTATAAACACAATCCAAAAATGCAGGCATACATCCTAAACCGGGAAATCGACAATATCCGGGCCACCCTTTTCAGGCAAACCATGTTTGCAGATTTTGAACAGATCATCCACGCAATCGTCGAGGCCCATGGTCCGCTGACGCTGGAGGTGATGACCGACAAGTATCTTGAGCTGCTTGGTATTTACTTCGGTGACAGCCTTGTTCTCGATCCTGAATTATCGCTTGAATTCTTGCGAATTCCACATTTTTATTCCGCATTCTATGTGTATAAGTATGCGACAGGAGTTTCAGCGGCTATTGCATTAGCGAATAAAGTAACCGAGGAAGGAGAAATTTCCCGTAAAGCTTATATGGATTTTCTGACACTCGGCGGCAGTAAATTTCCGCTTGATGAACTGCTGGATGCCGGTGTCGACATGACTTCGTCAGAACCGATCGCACGAGCTATTTCGCATTTCGGGGATCTGGTGGACTTGCTGGTCGAAATGCATTAGCAGCAAAATTTTTCTCAATGGTGCAAAGATTGGAGTCAATGCTTGGATTTAGGTAATAGGTGAATCACATGAAAATCAGATCCAAATTTATCGTCTTTTCATGTTTGCTTGCCTTTGCCATCTTCAATTTATCCGTATCATTCGGATTGGAGATGGATCGTTTTCCATCCATTGAAATTCCGATCTTTAAAAATGGTTACGATATTGCAAAGAATATCGATCACGGCCGGCAAACCCATTCGATCCGCTACCGAGTTAAAACAAAATTCCCGGCAGCGGAAGTACTCGAATTTTATGATACTTATTTCAATGCCGAAGGATGGCGCCCCTCTTTTGAAATATGCCAAAGGCATTGGGAGCGTCTGCCGGCTGGAACCAATAGGGATAGAGATGCCAGGACACTATTATTTACTTCCTGGGAGCATCCGGAATTTAACCTAAGAGCAGTCCTGCGGTTGGAATATAAAGTGAGAAATGAGCAAATTCGGGATAATTTGGCTGTCAGATGCCAGCTTAAGCCAATATCGGATCGCAACCGATCCGCTCCAGCCTGACTTGACGGAGAACGCCTTTACATTTCGGAACTGAACCTCTGAAATTTTTCTTTTGGGCGTCTCGTTCCGAAGCTCCAGCAGCTTTGGTATGGGTCAACTATTACCCGGATATAGGCAATAACAGCCGGTTATGATAGCCTCCGATTCGTGCAAAATTCAGGTTATACATGTTTCCCGTTGAGATTGTACAAGCAGACCTAAACCGAACAGATCATCAGCACGCCGTCCTCGAGCTTATCGACGCCTACGCCAGGGATCCCATGGGTAATGGTAGATCCCTTTCGGTCAAAGTCCGACGCGCATTGATACCTGCGCTGCAGCAGCATCCGACCTCCTTAATTTTTCTTGCTTACAGCAAGGACAAGGCCATCGGTATTGCGACATGCTTCCTCGGATTTTCTACTTTCATTGCCAAGCCGCTGATCCATATCGATGACCTGGCAGTACTACCCGCACATCGCAATCAGGGAGTCGGTCGGCGACTTCTGGCAGAAATCGAACGGAAAGCCCTGAAAATGGATTGCTGTAAGCTCACCTTGCAGGTTCAGGAGAACAATCACCAAGCCCGCCGGTTCTATAGAGCGGTGGGATTTGTCCAAGCAGAATACGTAAAATCTGCGGGAGTCTGCCTTTCTCTCATAAAACCGATTTCCAGTTGATCTTTTATGGGCAAGGTGCTCTTTTTAACACCAAATTAGCAATGTTGGTTTGCTTAAGCTATTTTTTTGGAAAAATACAGCGGCAACGGCAATCGAGGAGGTCTGCATTAAAGCCTGGGAACTCGAATTTATACTAAAGATCAAGGCCTTGCGGCCATACTTCGAGGGATCCGATTTTTTGGACATCAAGGTTGTTGAGAGCCGAACCGATTTGCGAAAATTTATTGCGGCAATGCTCTCATATTATCCGTGGTGGGTTGTCACACTCTATCGACTACGATCGTTTCTTGTCCGTATTCTTGGGCTCGTCCGGCACGAAGCTCCCGAAGAACTGCCAAAACTGCGTGCCGAAGATATTTCATTTAAAGCCGAAGAGAATGTTACATTCTTTACGGTACGCAATGCTCAAGAAGAAATCTATTGGTTTTCTGAAACTCCTGAAGATAAGCATTTACGCGCTTATTTCGGCATAATTGTTGAGCCCCTAAAAAATGATCTGAAACGGTTCTATGTAGTCACCATTGTCCACTACAAACACTGGACGGGCCCAGTTTATTTCAATCTGATCCGACCGTTTCATCATTTGGTTGTGTCCCGGATGGCTCGTGCAGGAGCTCTGAGTGGCAAATAACTCTAATTTGTTCGATAGCCGAAGAAATTATAAAAACACTGAGCTGTTTTGTAAAAGCGGCAACGGTGTCATGTTTACAGGTAATGATTTGTTTAACCCTCATGCTATTAAATTGGCGCATATTATGAAAACTTGCTGGAATCCGGAAGGCGGTGATCAATGGCCAAGAATTATTGTCACTTTTTCGCGATAATCG
>JASFFJ010000703.1:0-4112 GCA_050124355.1 Desulfobacterales bacterium
CAGCAGCCGGCGCATTTCATTTTTATCTGCATGGGCACTGAAACCACCCAATTTGACCACCCGCGCCTTGAGCGGATACTCTTTGTTCATAAATCTCAACAGGGGCGCTTTGCCCTTTCTACCGGATTCTTCGTAGGCCTCACCTTGTTCAAGAATACGCCGGCCCAGGGTGTGCTGTGCCATGTAACCGACGATCAGAATGGTATTTTTTGAATCATGAATTTTATGCCGCAGGTGATGCAGGATGCGCCCGGCTTCACACATGCCGGATGCCGCCACCACAATATGGGGGGTTTTGTCCCGGTTAAGTGCCATGGATTCCTCAACCGATTTGACGAAATTGACCTGGTCAAACTGAAAGGGATTTTTACCTTGCTGGAGGAATGCCTCGTGGGTCTCCTGGTCGTAAACCTCTGGATGTTCTGCAAAAACCCGGGTAATCTTGGTGGCCAGGGGGCTGTCGACGTACACCGGAAAACGGGGCACTTCGTTCTCATTGTACAACTCGTGTATAACGTAAAGGAGCTCCTGGGTACGACCGAAGGCAAAAGAAGGAATTAATATGGTTCCGCCACGATCATAAGTGTCCGCCAGTACTTGCTTGAGTTTGGGCTTTAAGTCCACGACCGGCTCATGCAGCCGATCCCCATACGTACTTTCCATGATCAGCAAATCAAGCTCCCGATCCTGTTCATCAAAACTCAGGGTCGGATCTTCTATAATCGGTTTATCGAACCTGCCCATATCCCCCGAAAAGCCAATCGTGAAGTTGCGGCCGTTTTCGCGAGCCCGTATCAGGGAGAAGGCCGAGCCCAGAATGTGGCCGGCATCGTATAAGGTGCAGGTCATCTCCCGACCAATAGATATTGGATGGCGGTAAGGATAGCCATCGAAAAAGGACAGGGCTTGTTGGGCATCCTCAATGGTGTAAAGCGGATGGACGCCTTCCAGATGATACTCGTTTATCAACTGATTGACGGTTTCGGCATCAGGATGGCGGCGGTTTTTCTTTAGAAACTTTTTTAGACGAGCGGCATCTTTTTTCGACCCTTTTTTGGCACCCATTGATGTTTCCATCTTATGCAGAGCGGAGCGTACGATCTTATAGTTCAGGTAGTCGGCATCCGATTCCTGGATATGCGCGGAATCGAGCAGGAGATATTCGCAGGCTGCTGCCGTTGCCCGGGTGCATATAATGCGACCGGCAAAATCGTGTTTGGTCAACAGCGGAAGCCGGCCGGAGTGATCGATATGCGCGTGGGAAAGGACGATGTTGGTCAGTATCCGGGGATCGAACGGTATGACCGTGTTTTTTTCTCTCGTTTCTTTGCGCCGCCCCTGAAACAAACCGCAATCCAGCAAAATGCGATCATGCTCGGTGGTTAGAAGATGCATGGAACCGGTGACTTCTCGAACCGCGCCGTAAAATGTAACGTTCATATTAAAACTCCTTGGGCCGAAAGTGTCCCCAATTTCAAATAAAAAAGCTCAATAAGAAAAACAGCCAATTAGAAAATGTCAAAATCCAAAGAATCTAAACTTCGATTATTTTTCATTGTATTTCATTGAAATTAAACGTTGTTAAATTTTATTTTTGTGCTTTTTGTACCTTTTTGCGGCCATATCAAATCTATCCGTTAATTATTCCGTCCAATTTAAAATCCTTGAATCCCAATCAAACACACCGTTGCCATCCGTATCGGCTGCCACCGAATAGGTCAACTGATTCAGCGCCGTTAATTCCGCCTGGGTATTCTTTTGCCCTTCAATTTCGAGTAAACCGGATGTCGGCCAATCATCTTCATGATGCACGATGAAAGGCTCGGTTGTGGTCAAGTTAACGTAGCCATGATCCGGATGATAAAATGCGCCGAAAATATCTATTTCTAAATATCCGGCGAACTCATTGAGGTTCATGGCATAGTCTTTTATCCAATACACCTGTTCGGATTCAATGTCCTTGCTGTAGGCCGAGAAGGTCACCGTTGTCGGCGGATACAAAAAATCCAGTGACATGTCACCATCCAGGGTGACTTCACCGTCTGACAGATCCGCGAAATAAAAATGGGCCGTTCTAATGTCTCCACTGCCGATGCCATAGGTGCCATCGAAATCCGTTTCTCCCGAAATGGCAATCCCGTGATCGCAATAATTTTCAAATCTAAAGTTGCCGTTAAACAATCTTGATTCAGAAATAATATCGATTAAATAGGATAGATTTCCTCCGCAGCTGCCTGCTAGCGTCCCGCTTCTGGTTTCAACAGCCGGCTTGTAAAGGGCCGCCGCCGAACCGGTTATCTCGGCCTTTCGAATTGAATCCATTAAAACCATCGGCAATCTGAACGGCCAAAAAGTCCCAAGTTGGGTCACGCTTAGTTCTTCTTCATGTCCGGCACTTTCAGCTTCAAGGCGCGTCATGCCTCCGGCCAAAGCACCGCTCGACAGGTCTTTTGCATTGGTTGAATCGATGACAGCCGGGGATGTATTACCGGTAAATACGGTGGGGCTTTCATCGTCTTCAGGATCCTTATCCCTCTTGACGTCACCGCTAGAAAAAACCAATACGCATCCGCCATAGGTGTATGGCAGTGACAACATAAGGATAATAAATAAAATGGTGTATATTCTGCGGTTCATTGCTTTTCCCCCTATGGATGCAGAATTTAATCAGATCAGTCCGCAGGCATCGGCGGTTCGAATTCTATTCCCAGCAAACTTTGCAATACTTTTCCAACGGCTTTCTTATCACGGTTGGTTAGCTTTCCGATTTTTTTTACGATCAATCGACTATCCAGCGTAAAGAGTTTCATGCGAACCTTTGACGGTGCCGTCAATCCCGTCCGGCGGATACTTGTAATAGTTGTATCCAGAGGCCAATCCGGATTTTTTTGGCTGGTTATCATTGCCAGTACAGCATGACCACTCGGCTTATTAAATTTTATATCGTCAGACAAAATCAATGCCGGTCGGCGTTTATCAGCCTTTCTGTCCATAAATGGGAACGGCACGACGACGACCTCAAATGGCTTATAAGCCACGATAGGCCTCCTCGTCGTTCTCGGAAAGCCACTCGGAAGCAAGCGTTCCTTCTAAAGCCCTGGCGAACTCAAAGTCAACGGGGGTCGCCTTTCTTAAAAAGACTTTTTTGTCCGGTGTAATCTCGAAGGCGACCGAATCGCCGGGGTGAAGATCGAGAATACCTCTTATCTTTTCCGGTATCGTCGTTTGGCATTTCGTTGTTAATTTGCTGGCGATTACGGGTTCCATCTTAGGCTTACCTTTCTTTGAGCTTTTAATTTATCCAATCTGTATTACGCCATTACCGTATTACAGTCTTTCCTTTTTGTCAATATTGATTCCTTTTTAATCTCTCCTGGGATTAATTCCCCGCAGCTTGCTGAGATAAAAGTGAGTTAAATCCTTAAAGCATGATACTCCGCGGCTTGCCGAGGAGAGATTTCATTTCACTTTTAATTGGAAACAAGGTATGAACTTACTTTTGGTTGGGGTGGTTCAGCCCGCCCTGGTGCGACTCGTAAAATCATATTATGGCCCCTGTCAGATTCCCAAATGTGAATCTAAATAATTGAGCAGCGTAATGTCGGGTCTGGGCCAGGGGGTTCAACGTTCAGGGTTCCCGGTAATAGCACCCTAAATGTTAGGTTCTAAGGGGTTTTAGGATCCATAGGACCTGTAAGGCTTTTACACCCAATGGTGAAGGAGGTTAGTCCGGACGCTGTGCTGAAACATAAGCAATGTCGGGATATTGCAACCTCTGAACCCGGAAATCTCTTATTAAATTTCATTTCAAAAAGTTGGAGTTGGTTCTATCCTGTGTCCCCTTGCATTTCGTAGGTTGGGTTGAGCCTGCTCCAGGCTTTGTTGGATTTCGTTGCACTCAATCCAACCTACATGTTACCGGTATTATTGCCAAATACGAAACCCAACAGAACTCTTATATGAAACTTAATTGCTAAATTTTGTTGGATTCGTAAAAAGTTCCGAATTTGTCATGCCGGACTTGATCCGGCATCCAGAACTCCTGGAATTTACTGGATTCCGGGTTTCTTCAGAATGACGTTAAATCGGAAGAATTGACTTTTTTCGAGGTG
>JASFFJ010000704.1:0-4100 GCA_050124355.1 Desulfobacterales bacterium
TCACCCATTTGAAATCCAGACAGCACTCAAACATTGCAGCCGTTATGGCGATCAGCATACCGAGGGCCGACATCAGGTTTCCCATACGCGCCCGCTCCTGCTTGCCGAGCATTTTGATGCCCAAGATAAACAGAATCGAGGCCGCTATATAACCCAGGTCGATGAGCGTTTGGGTGGTTGCCGTCATTTCTTTGCCCCACTTTTACGTTTGAACATCGCCAGCATGCGGTTGGTAACCAGATAGCCTCCAACCACGTTGATGGTGGCAAATATGACCGCCGCAGTTCCCAGTATGGAGCCTAACAGATCCGCACTGCCACCGGCCGCGATCAGGGCGCCCACAATGGTAATGCCTGAAATGGCGTTGGTGCCCGACATCAACGGTGTATGCAATTGGGACGGCACCTTGCTGATGAGTTCGACACCCAGAAAGATGGCCAGAACAAAAACAAAAAATAAAAGACCGAAAGACATGGGGGTGTTCCTCCATTTTCTTGCGACATGTTGACAGGAAAAAACCGATTAGTAACTTAGAAATGATATTTATGCAGTTTATGGAGAAAACTCAATACACAAGCACCAAATACCAAATAAATTCGAAATTTCAATTGGATATTATTTGTGATTTGAGATTTGTTATTTGTTTTTTCGGGCTTATCCGGGTTAGGACGTATGAGCGCGCACTTGTGCAACGAACAAATTAACTTTTTTGTCCATAATGCTTGGCAATCATCTCATTGACGATGTTTCCCTGGTGGGTAATGACACAGCCTTTGATGATTTCGTCTTCAAAATTCAATTCAAAGCGTTTTTCTTCAGCGTTCCAGAATTCTTCCACCAGGTTATACAGATTCGAGGAAAACATCTGGCTGGCGTGGACCGTAACTCTGCCCGGTAAATTTCCCAAACCGATAATCCGGACGCCGTCCACCTCCGTTTCTTGGTCAAGTTGAGACCCAGCCACGTTTCCACCTCCTTCCACGGCCAGATCGACGATGACCGCGCCTTTTGACATGCCGCGGACCATGTCCTCGGTGACGATCACCGGTGCTTTGCGGCCAAACAGCTGGGCGGTGGTAATAACGATATCAGACGACGCACAGACTTTCGCCATGCCCTCGCGCTGTTTTTGGAGCTGTTCTTCGGTCAGGGCTTTTGCATAGCCGTCCTTGGTCTGGCCGGTTTCTCCCAGGTCGATTTTTACAAAACGGGCCCCCAGAGATTTTACCTGTTCCTCCACTACCGGACGGGTGTCAAAGGCTTCTACCCGTGCTCCCAGGCGTTTGGCGGTGGCGATTGCCTGCAATCCCGCGACGCCGACCCCGATAATGAAGACCCGCGCCGGTGATATGGTGCCCGCCGGCGTCATCATCATGGGAAGAATTTTATCAAGCCGCTCAGCGGCCAGGATCACCGCCACATAACCGGCCAGGTTGGCTTGGGAACTCAAAACATCCATTTTCTGGGCACGGGTGATACGGGGAATCATTTCCATACTGATGGCACTGATATTTTTTGTCACAAACATGTCAATGAGTTCGCGTTCATTGAAAGGATCCAACAGGCTGATATAAGTACAGCCCGCTTTCATTCGCTCCACTTCCTCCGGCAGAGGTTTGCGAATACGCAGCACCACATCGGCATCTTGAATCAGTATGTTGTGGTCTGATTCTACGGCAGCGCCGACCTCCGTATATTTTTCATCGGCAATCCGGAGCGGTTGCCCCAGCCCTGATTCGATCACGACCTTGGCGCCGGAATTCACCAGCTTGGCAACGTGGTCCGGAATCAGAGCGACCCGGACTTCGCCCGGATGGACTTCTCTGGGTACCGCAAGATTCATAATGCGATTTTCTCCTATTTGAACAGCAGATGACAGAGATCAGATGACAGGTGACGGGTGATAGAGTTCAGATGACAGAAAACGGTTGTCAGAATACAGATAACAGTTAAACGACATCGTCATTCCGCTCGTCATTCCGAATGTCTGAAGTTGATTCTTCTCGGTACTACCCGCCAGTGCTTCCACCGGATTCTTGCTGCTAGAATTTTGATGAGGCCATCATCACGTTTTCTTAAATTTTTGACACTTTAAGACAGTTTTTTATCTGAGTCAAACCTTCTTATTTCGTCAGCGGTCATGGCTCCAGAGATCAACGGTTCACGTTTAATGGAAACGTTGATACTATTGATTTGGTCATTGATGATTTATATGGCCGCAAAAAGGCACAAAAAGCGCAAAAATTTTCTTATGGACGGGCACTTGCTATGAGCGTCACCGTGCGTGCTTGCCTTTTCGACAATGTGTATTAGAATAAAATCGTATTCGGAAGCTTGTTCAGATAAGAAAAATACATACAACATCTTTACTAAATACTTGTAATTACAAATTATCAATATTAGCTGAATATCTATGGGAGGTAATGGATATGGCCGGAGAAAAGTTCAAGATGGCCGCGGATGTTTGTTCCTACGTGGATGACGACAGAAAAAATCTTAACCTAGAAATCAACATCCCGGGTGTCAAAAAAGAAGATATTAATCTGAAAATGCTTGATGACAGTTTCAGTTTGGCAGCGCCCAGAGACGACTTTGATTATGTAACCGCATCAGCGTTCTGTTGCCCAGTAGATGCAAAAGAAGCCTCGGCAAAATATGATGATGGTGTGCTTAAGATTACGGTTCCTTTCAAAGATCCAATGGAAGGTGCCTATCAAGTGGATATAAAATAAATTCAGAACCACTGATGTGTCGTAAAATCGGATGCAACAGAAACGTCAGAAATCGCGTCAATAAAGCTGAATTCGGGCGAATGGTTCTGAATTTTTCAATTTCAGGTCTCTAATCAGTATAAAGGACGTCGATAATACCTTTTCTGGGTTATCGCTCCATTTATTTTTGATAAAACCTGTTGCATCTTGAATTTACGCATATTTTTACTACAAATTTTGTAGTTTCTTTAGATATTAGGGCTTCCCGAAAAGTTTCTCCAATTGGGGTCAGAAGCCCTAAAATTCATAACCCGACAACCGAAAAAATTAAATCCACGGCGAACAAAAGGCAGCGCCCTCCAATAGGCTCTGCCTTTTTTATATGGAGTAAAATTTTTGCCACCAAGGCACTAAGACTCGAAGTTAAACTAAAACCCAGACTGAACGGTTCCAGGTTCAGAGTTCCGGGTTCAGAGGTTGTAACATACATATATTGATTATGTTTTAGTACGACGCTCTGGTTGGCCTCTTTAACCCATTGGGTGTAACAGCCTGGCGGGCTTTATGGATGCTGAATCCATCAAGGACGCGTCCTTTAGGGTACTTTAACCCTGAACGCTGAACGTTGAACCGCTTAACCTATGTATAATATACAGTTATTATCTTGTGTGTTTATGCCTTGTGGTCATTTTTCCCGTTTAGCCGGGTTGGGAATAGGGTATGGCAAAAAGGATTGACTAAACAGCCTTGAACATGTACATTATACCTGTACAGTTAAAATTTTGGAGGTCAACATGCCGATCCAGACAACTTACACGAATGCCCGTTCTCAATTTGCGAAATTGTGGGATGAAGTCATAAACAATCAGGAAGTGATTATCATAAAGAGGCGTGGTAATGAAGATGTCGCATTAATTTCGGCGGATGAATTATCGGGTCTGCTTGAAACCAGTCATCTCTTGAGGTCGCCCAAAAATGTCAAACGGTTACTGCAAGCATTGGAACGTGCCAGGTCGAAGGAAGGAAACCCAAGCTCTCTTGAATCGTTGAGAAAAGAGATTGGGTTTGAGTAAGAAAAAGAAAAAAATCCCAACAAAAAACCTTGAACTCAGAGAAGCGATATTCCAACCTGAATTTCGTGAAGATTTAAGGTATTGGGCAAAATCCAACCGTAAAGTCGCCCTTAGAGTCTTTGATCTGATTGAAGCCATAATGAGAGACCCCTTTACCGGCATCGGAAAACCGCAACCGTTAAAGTTCATCCTTTCCGGGGCCTGGTCTCGCCGTCTAACCCAGGAGCACCGTATTGTTTATACCGTCGGCGACGATCGAATCGATTTCTTGCAGTGCAGATATCATTATTAGAGTTTCATATACAACCCTCACATT
>JASFFJ010000705.1:0-4094 GCA_050124355.1 Desulfobacterales bacterium
ACCTGAGGAACCGGTACCCCCGATACCGGCTGCCAAACTGGCCAGAACAACCACCCCCATCGCTTGTCCCATGGCCTGTTTGTCCGCCTCTACTTCTTCATATAGGTTGACATCCAATTTTGCGGCCCGGACCATTCGATTTGCGAAACTCGACATATCTGTACTCCTATGAGATATTTTGGGGTAATGGCACAATGATGCGCTTATTACTGCTTGCTAAAAATGTGCTCCTAATAGTAGAATGCGAAATGGTGTGGAATCGATTGAGTCATCCGCTGTTAGGCGTCGACAGATAACTAAATAAGAGCTTAAAATGATTAAAAAAATCATCTCAGGAGGCCAACCCGGAGTCGAAAGAGCTGCTCTGGATGCCGCCATAAAGCTCAGTATACCACACAAAGGCTGGACGTATAAGACGCGAAAAACGGATGAGGGCATCTTACCGGATAAGTATCGAGTAAAAGAATTAGAAGATATTAGCTTTTCGGACCGGATAGAGAAAAATGTGCTTGCTTCCGACGCAACAGCGGTATTAACCCGCGGCGGCCTTACGATCGGGCTAAAAATAGTCAAAGATTGTGCTGAAAAGCACAACCGGCCTTATCTTCATATCGATTTAAACGAAAATCCACTTAACTCGGCTTCAGCGTTAATTCGAAAATGGATGATCAATAACCAACTTGAGGCAATATATTTCACAGGTTCAAAATCAATCGACGATACCCATCTAAATCAGGAAGTTATTCGGATAATCGAAGGTATATGCCGTATGGAAAGCGAGCAAGAACAACTGCCGGGTTTTTCGGAAAAAGATGACCCTTTCCAATCGTAATTCAACGGATTAATAGGCCATTCTCTTCGTTGAGAGGCACAATCGCACTTCTTTATCAAGGATAGCGATTGCTTTGGAAAATTTATCACCACTCAACGCATGGGGCCCCGATTCCACTTTAACCAATCCTCGCTTTTCGGCCTCACTAACCGTAAATTTCCTCAGCTTTTTTAAATTCCCATATCTGATAATAATCTGTTTAAGTTCTACCTCATCATCGTTGATGTAAACATACGAATTTGTTGAACTCATAGGCTCTCCTTCAAGTCCAAATAGGCATCTAAGTAAAACACACCATTCCCAATGGGAAAAAATCAGCAGCTAGGCAGAACTATCAGCTACGGTTTTAGATGTCAATAGGAGGAATGAAAATAAAAAAATGATCAGCTACTAGGAGAGTTTTGGGTTCGTATTATAGATCCCTTTGATATAATGTTGCGGGTCTCCCGGGAAGTTTTTCCATCGGAGGTCAGGAGCCTTGAAACTTGGTCCGAAGACAAGCAATATCTTTCTGCACAACTTGTACCTGTAGGCAGTCTTAAAGTACCAACTTGAGCGGAATTGGAATCAAGCATTTTTAGAAATCTTGGGAACAGCCAGACCACAAGAATTGCAATAATCGCAAGTACTAAGAGTATTTCAATGTAGGTTAATCTTTTGCGTTTTCCCATCAGCTCTTCACCGGTCAGCTTTTGTCAGCGAACCGAACATCAGTAAATGAATGGTATTGAAATTTTGATTTTACGGCTAACAACCGTCCTATCAGTTTATCTCAATCTGCGCCATAAAGGAGGCTTCCGATTCAGGGACCGGAGCGGTCGTTGAAAACTCTGTTTCAAAACTGAATATAAAATGTAGATTTTCAAATATAAAAAGCGTTTCTTGGGGGGTATCTGGAATTATTCCCATAAAACCTTTGTTTGTGTATATCGCAAATGGTTTTGATCGACCGGGCGTTGTCGACACCGCCAAATTGTAGTCACCGGTTGAAATTCCTTGATCAAACCACAGAACAGCATCACAAAAAGATTGCGCTTTCACAGGTTCAGCGCCTAAAAAAGACCAGGTATTTGAAAAGGCACTTGGTCCGACTGTCAATGCATTTAAATTGCCTGCACGGTTGTTTATGCAATTCGGTCCGGATGCCTCAAGGATGTCCGCTTCAACACGATCTGTAAGATTACCATATAAGGTACCATCTTTAAGTTCAGCGAAATCTATAATGTTTGCCGGTTTTTCAAAAAAAGAATAGAATACATTTGGGTCTTTGATTACCGTGTATGCGAATACATTTGAGGCCACCGCGAAATTTATCAATATTGTTAATATCACCTTTTTCACTCAACCCCCCTATCGTATCGAATCCCCTCCCCAACTGGTCTAACCGGTTTATTAATTTGCAATTATCGTGCTGAAACGCCACAAATAAGTTTAAATTAATTATTACAATTAGATATCGATTATTAACAAGCAACGTCATTTGAAAGCTATGAATTAAATCACCTGATTTTATAAACTTTATTTCACATTATAACGTAATGTCAAGGTTTTGGGCAGGGCAAAGCTGAGATATCAGGACAGATTATAAGAAAAAATGAAGGGTTTTCAGTGGGGACGTAAATACTTTGAAATTTTTAATTTGTGCATATTCACACTCGACCATTTGTCGATTCTGACATAGCCATCTCGTCTTTCCAGCTGCGATCTTCGATCTTGTCGACTCCTTCTGTTAGGACCATTATAGTCGCTTCGATATAAACGAAAAATCCTGCGCCTATTTTTTCCGGAACGTCTGTCAGTAAAATTGCGTTTCATGGCATGCATTTTAGTTTCCCCCCTTTAGAAAATGACACGCAAGGGCTGCCGAATATTCACGCGCTGTTATCTTGCTAAATCAAGCAGTGCAGTCAACCTCAGAAAGATGAACATCTGCACGCTAGATATCAAAAACAGAAAAATCACATATTCTTGAATTTTCAATCCAAGAAATTATATTTTTTATAGTAAATGGCCCCCAATGGTTAAAGTATAAACGTTTGATGTGCTGGTATAATTGCACAATTTGTATTAAAAATCAATCAAATAAGTGGAATCAATATGACCGCAAATTGTACTGGAGAAAGATACATTATCTCATTGCTAAAAATCAATGCATTTGGGCTTAAAAAACACCGTGTGGGGACTATTTACTGAAACTCAAAAAAAAATTATTAAATTCAGCTTTGTAAAAGGCTGTGCTATACAGTAGGATGGCCTATTTCAGGAATAATTTACGAAGATATCTTTCTCGAATAATGGGATTTAAACATCAACTCCGGGCAATGATAGTGATTTACCATGGATTTTATTGTTAAAATGAAGTTTGGTTCACACCTCTACGGCACCGATACTGAGAATTCAGATATTGATTACAAAGGTGTTTTCTTACCTTCCAGAGAAGAAATACTACTAGGCAGTATTCCTAAATATAGAAGTTTTACAACAGGAAATTATAAAGATAAGAATATCCCTAGTGATGTTGATGAAGAAATATATTCCCTTCACTATTTTATCAAATTGGCTTGTGAGGGTCAGACGGTGGCGATGGACATGCTGCATGCGCCGCAAGATTTTTTGATTAAAACTTCAAAAATTTGGCAAAGGATTGTAAGACATAAAAATAAATTTTATACGAAAAATCTAAATTCATTCGTCAGCTATGCCCGTCGTCAGGCAAGCAAATACGGTATAAAGGGCTCCAGGCTTAATGCTGCATCCCAGGTATTAACGCTACTAAAATCAAATAATTCTGAATTAAAGCTTCGAAATATATGGGATCGATTGCCAAGAATTGAACATTGCTATGAAACAGGAGTGGATCCAAACGGACTAAGGCAATTCCAAATATGTGGAAAAATTTTTCAAGAATCTTCATCTATCGGATACGTGATACCTATTCTTGAAAAATTTTACGATGATTACGGACATCGTGCAAAACTCGCCGCGGAAAATAAAAACATTGATTGGAAAGCGATATCCCATGCGTTGAGAGCTGCTATCCAGACCAAAGAAATCATGACTCAGGGGACAATTAAGTTTCCCCTTAAAGATGCACCGTTTCTGATGCAAGTAAAAGCCGGCAACCTTGATTACACTGCCGAAGTTGCCCCGCTCCTGGAATCTTTAATGGACCAAGTTGAAAAATTGGTAAGCCAAAGTAACTTGCCTGAAAAAGTTGACATTGATTACTGGAATAGATTCATCTGTGAAACTATTGAAAATA
>JASFFJ010000706.1:0-4087 GCA_050124355.1 Desulfobacterales bacterium
TTAGGAATTTTATCTAATTCTTCAATTGAATGTATTCAGTAGAAATTGATCTGACAATAAGTACCACCTGCGATCTGCTGATGGCAACTATCGACGTTCATGTGACCCTGCTAATCCGTCCGTAAAAACTAGTGCTAAATAAGAAAAGCCCAAACCTTAAGGAATGAGCTTATGTCACCAATCCGAATGCATCAGCGCAATTCGGCAACTATCACTGTGCATTAAGCTTTGCTTTACCCGAGAATCCATGATTTAACCTCTCTTCCAACAAGTGCTTTAGTTTGCAGCGCTGATTGTTTTGGAGTCTGTTCAAGCAGGATCGCAACTAAAAGTAGATAGATGTATCTACAAATATAGAAATATAATTATCCACAATGCTTTAACTGTCAAGTCAATTGCATGGTAAAAGTTTTTCGGCTTGATTGGGGGTAATCTAGATTGAACCGAGTTAGGGTTAGGGTAACATCGAAAAATAGTTATATCCCAGAACGATCAGCCGCGGTTTGCGTCAAGATGCCCTGGGATCGGTCCAAATTAAGACCGCTTGGCGCTTAAAATTCGCCTGACCTATGGCATCGACTCGCTGCCAAAAGGCATCATAGGTTGCACCGAGGCCCACCTGGGCGCTATGTAACGACAGTTTGCGGTCGGTAATCAACCCCTCAAAATCGAGTGCGTGTGAAATCATGTGATCAAAACCGGAAATCGGTGCGGTGCCGAATCCCATGGAGGATACGATGCCCATCATTATTAGGATTTTTGATAACGGTCTTTTGACCTCGCACAATCACTGATCAATATTTGACACCATTTTCTGCTTCCTATTACCAGCCTTCTTCAGCGGGAAAAATATTCTCATATTTAATGGATTGACGCGGCGCCGTCATCATTTCTTCAACTGAATCACGCCATTTTTGATAGTGGGGCGTTTCCTTGTGGCGAGCGGGATCATTTGCCGTGCGATAAACTTCTACCAAAACAAAACGACTGGGATCATCCCGTTGTTGGATGACATCAAATCGGACGATGCCCGGCTCCTGGAGGCTACTACGGGCGTTCTCAATGGAAGCTAATTTAAAATCCTCGATCCTATCCGACTTAACATAAACAAATACATGAACGATAAACATCGCTGCCCCCTCCTTTCGGGTAATCCTAAATGAGATTTACGAGAAGCTGCAATAAAACTTCAGATTAGGTTTAAAAGAGCTTGGGCACGGCTTATTTTTTTTTTATCAGTTTAAAGCAAACAATTCAAATCAAACCGTTGCTCTTACCCACCGTACCGGCAGGTAAGGGTCTATCACCCCTGATACACGTGTTCAACGATATCGGCCATACCACAGGAAATTCCGTTTGCGTTCAGCAATTGGACAACGTGGGGGATCTGATCTCTCTGTTCGAAGGACAGTTCAATATGACCTGGACTTTTGGCGACGCGGATTCCGTTTTTTTCCAGCACCCGGACAGCCTCAGCCAGATCTCCAACCAGATGCGCCAAAACGGAATAGTCATTCATGTAAAAGGAGGGAAGTGAACTGTCGGGCAGACAGATCGTGGCATCTACATCACTTGGAATGATTGGCAAGCGCAGCATAATTAATACCTCGAATCTCTATAGTCATTTACCACCCCAATGAAATAAGCGCAACAGCGATTTCATTGGGTGGGTTCAACCGCATCTTAGTCAGAGGAGATTTTTTAGAGTAGAAGTCAAGAATTAACTATCGATAACATATAACGCTTTCAAATTTTCAGCGACCAACAGCAGAGTCAGGGTATGAGGATGGCATCTGAAAGGGGCCCAGGCCACCTCTGCTGGCGGGCGCTGATTCTTAAAAGATAGAAACTGAATTTTAGCCAACAACCAATATGATCTCATCATAGGATAACAAGCCGCAACAACTTAACTTGTAGATGCGGCATTCTGTTTGCCAGGAAAATCAATTTTATTTCCATGAATCGGTTGAACATAAAATCTTACTGAAAGAAGGCATTCCAGGGCTGCCGAGACGCAATCTGTCCTCGCAAGGCGATTTGGTGAGCTGTTGCAGTTCAATCTTAACCCTTATTTTATTACCGAATTAAATTCTTTGACAGAAAAGAAAAAATGCATACTGTTTATTGTATTGACTTCATTGTAGGTTTCGGGATCGGTTATCATTTTAACACTACGAATTTGTGTTTCTGCGGGTAGCAGTCGTCAAAAAAGATGTGATTAAAAAACCTGGCTGAGAAACAAATAAGTAAAACCTCTTGACATAATTAATAACATCGTTAGGGCTGCAAAATCTCAATCCGACAAGATCAAAATACAATTATAGCGAAAAAATAATCGCAAGGGAAGTGGCGAGTGACCCGTGTATCGGCTTCAAATCCTCAGGATACGGACCAGTTATATTTTACCAATCGTTACGGTACTGGCAATTTCTATCTGGGAATCAAAGGTGATCCTAATTTGCTAAGCGTTCAATTGTTTGAAAACCTCTGGTTTCTCATTGACGAAGACCTTCAGCCCCAAAACCAAAAAAAACCAGACGAAATCTCCCTTGCCGATGCTTGGAGTGGCGACTTTGGTAGTATCGTTTTACTCGGATCTGCCAGCACGAATCATCAGCTACTGACACGCGGGTTAAAGGAAAAATTAGTTGGAACTCGACCTGGCTTGTTATGGTTAGCCAATCCCAATGATGCTTTTGAGCATTGGAATCTTGCCTGCGCGGAATTTGTGGAAGAAAAAATTTCATCGAAAATTTTAGCCACTAGGCAACTCAAAAAAGATTTCCGCTTGGGTTTCTCAGCCGACGCTAACGGCTATGGCTTATGTGCAGCAGAAAAATCGCTGTTTAACTTAGACGCTGTTAGTGGTTTGCTACAAATAACCCCTCACACTGACAATGCGGATGGTGTGAGTTTTTGTCGCGGTGATTTTACCGCACCGATTTCCAGTCAGAGCATTGACCTTCAATTAGGTGGGTCCTATGGCATTGCCTTTAATTTTGAATTGATGACTAACGGAGGAATGGCGACAACAGATTGGTTTGATCAATTTGACGTCGGCATACGCTACGCCAGTGCTTCCGAAAGTGGTGTTGGAAACACATCTCAACGCTTCCCGGTTTTTCAACCCCATTCAGCCACTCCTGCACTTGCTATCAAGGCACAAATTATCCCCACACACCTACTAGAACCCGACTTAACCAGGTTGGCAATATCATGGTCGGAAGAAGTACTTTTTTTATCCTGGTTTCGCACAGTGCTAGGAAATCAGATTTTTCTCTCAACCCGGCGTATGGATTTGTCATTCGCATTAGCTGCACCGTCAGAAATTGGTCGTACGCCGGAATTTTACACCCTGGTTGTTGGCGGAAAATTTTCCCTCTCGTTTGCCAATTTAACAACTCATGATGAGTCAAAAAATGCGGAAGTCAATATGCAATCGGTGATGGCGGCGGCCGATGCCAATCCTCAATTTTTATGTGGCATTTCGGGATCCGAGTACGTTGAGTTTGACGATCTCAATAACATCAAGTTGGCACTATTGCCGGGCTATCCCGCATTTGCTTTGGCGGTAAATAACACACGGCGTGATAGCGCCGCGGACACAGCGCTGATCCCTGCGACGACGACATCCTGGATTCAGCTTTATCGCATTCAGCAAAGTGACGATGATTATGTTGCTTTGCCTTACTATGCTCAACCGGCGGGCAATGCGATTCTTTACAAAATCCGAGAGGTGCCCGAGTCACCAACCGAGAGCGCAGCACCATTAAACGATGTCGATATTCCCATCTATCCCTATTTTGCCATCCAGGCCGGTCAGGTCGCTTACGACACGCCTATTCCGCTGATTTCACTCGCCGGCATCGGTGAGGCAGAGCTCCCTTTTGCAAGTCTTTTAGAAGTCACCAGCATCTCCACAGAGCGACGATCAATTATTGCAACAGATCGCCGCAACGCGCTGGTCTCCGCGCAGGCGAGACCTTGTCTGCCCTTACACCCGTTTGTTTCAAGTCGCACCGAGTCAGCAGCCCAAAATGATGCCGAAGAAAAAATAACTATCGATTGCATAACACCGCAAGGTTTG
>JASFFJ010000707.1:0-4080 GCA_050124355.1 Desulfobacterales bacterium
CGCTATGTGGGCGAGCGTAATCCGGACTACTGGAAGGAAGGGCGGGCCCATTTCGATCGGGTGGAGCTGGTGCCACTCGCGGACCAGGCAACCCGGACGAACGCACTAATGACCGGCCAAGTCGACTGCATTGGTGCTGTCGATCTCAGCACCGTGCATCTCCTGAAACGCAAGTCCGGGCTCACCATTAACGCCGTTACTGGGACACAGCATTTTACAATGCCGATGTTTACAGACGTTGCGCCCTTCGACGATGTTAATGTACGTCTTGCCCTCAAATATGCGATCAACCGCGAACAGCTTGTCAAAATCCTGCTTTCCGGATTCGGACAGGTGGGAAACGACAGCCCGATCACGCCGGCCAACCGCTATTTCAATACTGGCATGGCGCAGCGTAAGTATGATCCGGAAAAGGCCCGTTATCACCTGAAGCAAGCCGGCCTCGACAGCCTGTCGGTGAAGCTTCACGCGGCCGACGCGGCGTTTCCGAAGGCCATCGATGCTGCAGTGCTTTTCAGCGAGTCGGCTGCCAAAGCCGGTATCGAGATAAAGGTAGTACGCGAACCAAATGACGGCTACTGGTCGAGTGTCTGGTTGAAAAAGCCGTTTGTCACCTGTTTCTGGAGCGGTCGACCGACCGAGGACCTGATGTTTGCTACCGCCTACGCGGCGGATTCCCCCTGGAACGATGCACACTGGAAGAACGAGCGTTTTAACAAACTGCTGGTTGAGGCCCGAACAGAGCTTGACGTCGATCGCCGCCGGGCGATGTACTGGGAGATGCAGGAGATCGTGCGTGACGACGGCGGTACGATCATCCCGGTCTATGCGCAATACGTCTTTGCGAGTCGAAGCAAACTAGCTCATGGCCCTCTGGCTGCAAACCGGGATATCGATGGATGGAAGTCGATGGAACGTTGGTGGTATATGTCATAATGATATTTCTACTTTACTATATGGTTTAGGGCTGAATTCCTTGAATTTGGCCCTAATTGTTTTATTGGGCTTATTTGAGTTTACTTAAGTCGGATTGCATATAAAATCTTAATACAGACGAAAATCGACTGTTTTTCTGCCAGTGGAAATCGAGTTCTCATTGATATGGCAATTCAATCGGGGAGGAATAAAAGCATGAAACGGGATATGCGATGGGTGCTTTGGCGAATTGTGGTGTTCGGGATTCTGGCGACGCTGATGATGGCGGCGCCGGCAACCGGCTGGGCCGACCAGTCCGACGAGCGATTGGAGGAGCTCTTCGACCGGCTGCGGGCCACTGCAGATCCCCTGGAGGCTCAGATCATTGAGGTTCAAATTTGGCGGATTTGGACCGACAGCGGACGGGACGACATAAACACGCTCGTGGAGGAGGGAAGCCGTTTTATGGTCCAGGGGCTTTTGAAGGAAGCCATTGCCATCTTCGATCGCGTAGTGACCACCTTGCCCGAATTCGCCGAAGGATGGAACAAACGCGCCACCGCGTATTATCTAAACGGGGACTACACAGCCTCAATGATCGACATCGAGCGCACCCTAGCTCTGGAGCCTCGGCACTTCGGGGCAATCTCCGGTATGGGCCTTATATTTATGGCCCGTGGAGACGAAGCAAATGCTTTGCGTGTCTTCGAAGAGGTGCTCAAGGTGCATCCCCACGCTAAGGGCGCCAAAGCACGCGTCGAGGAACTACACAAAAAGCTGAAATTGCAGGGCGCATGAACGCGCGCCGGCATCAAGCTTGAAATAGGGATTTTAGGCACGTCCTCAAGATAAATCTCCAAAGACTATCTGAAATATTCTCAGTAAATTTGATAGTTGTTAGAATATCAATATTTCTTTATTGCAGCATGATCGGTGTCTCAAGTCGATATCATTGAATTTGTTATGATATCCAGAACTGTATATTATTTATTGTGGGCATGGGTATAGAGAACAAAGGAAAACACCCAATATCACCCGGTATATGGAGCGGCCAAGGGCTGAATACTTTTTGCTTACTGGCACTACTTGCTGTTATTTCGTTAATTTGGACTTTTCTGGGCAAGCCGTATCCAAACCTTTTTTGGATTGCGGTATCTTTTCCAATCGTACACCAGGTTTTCGTATGGTTGGCATGGAGGCTTGAATTGCGATCCGCAGTAACAAGCAAGCTCATTGGATTCCGAGGATATATCGTGTTCTTTTTTCTGCTATTTGGTGGCCGATTTGTTTCTTTATTTGCGTTGGCCTGGGAGGACCGCGGCAGTCTGCATCTTGGGGCTCTGCTGCGAATTTCTATTACCGGAATTTTTGCCGTTATTGGTATCTACGCTATGTACAGCGTCTTGCGGTACTTTGGATTAAAGCGAGCAGCGGGCGCTGATCATTTTGACCCACGATACCGCGACATGCCTTTTGTAAGGCAGGGAATTTTTCGATTTACGAGTAACGGCATGTATATCTACGCTTTTCTCTTGTTTTGGGCCATTGCCATTGGTTTTAATTCTTCTGCAGCACTTGCTGTCGCAGCTTTCAGTCACGCCTACATTTGGGTGCATTTCTATTCGACGGAGAAACCAGATATGGACTTTATTTATTCGTCGTCTTAACATTGTTGAGGCAATTGCTTAACATCGGAGGCGTATTTACCGGTATCCGCCATTATTCAATCAAAATTCAAATCTGGTTGTAAACTGCCCACAAAATTCAAGTCACCGATGAAAAATTTCGATTTATTGCGAAAAATGGGCGGGCCAATTTAAAATTGACTAAACAAATACACAATAAAATCAATTGATTCAATAGATTCGATTCAGGCACGTTATGAGGCCAGGAAATCTAAACTTTCACCAGAATGTAGATTGGCCAGGGAAAACATACAACTCCTGACAATTTTAGGTTTGTTCAGCTAATTTAAAATAGCGTGATTCAATTTTTAGTGGATTTGAAAGGGAAATAGACGCGCTTCAATACAAGTCGGCTCGATCAGATATCCGCAAAGTTTTAAGCCTAAAAAATCGTTTATGACGCAGACCGGGGACGGGCCAAGCCAACCATTTAATCCTAATGCTAAATTGTTTCAAGAACAAGCCGAAATACACCCTATATTGAAATTTTAAGCGTCAAAAATTGCGATATAGGATGGTCCGATGGCAAGAGCAAAACGGCATCATATCCCAGATCAAATTTGGCACATCACCCAAAGATGCCACAAACGCGAGTTCCTGCTGAAATTTAAACAAGACCGCCACCGTTGGATTCAGTGGCTCTTTGAAGCCAAGCGGCGCTTTGGTTTGGTCGCGTTGAACTATGTTGTGACTTCAAATCACATCCATTTGCTTTTGAAAGACGACAGTAACCATCGAACGATTCCGCCCGCCATGGGGCTGGTCGCCGGAAGAACGGCACAGCAATACAGCCTGAGAAAAAAGCGCAAAGGCGCTTTTTGGCAAGACCGCTACCATGCAACCGCCATCGAAACCGGGGAGCATCTGCTTCGGTGCTTGGTATATATCGACTTGAATATGGTTCGTGCCGGCGTGGTCGACCATCCATCGCAATGGCCTCACGGGGGGTACAATGAGATCCAGGCGCCACGGTGAAAAAATATCATCATCTCATACGAAAGACTTCGCGAGTTGGCTAGATTCGAAGATTATGAATCTTTCGTTTCAGCCCATCGCAAATGGGTTCAAGCCGCCTTGCAAGAGATCGACGCCAAACGCGAAAGCCGGTGGACGGAGAGTATTGCCGTTGGCGGCAGGCCGTTTATCGAACGTATAAAAAAGGCCATGGGAGCCATGGCAATGGGCCGCTGCGTACAATCCGGTGAAGGTGCGTCTGAACTGCGCGAAACGCAATTCGCCTATAATGCGATTTTTTATCATGAAAATCGCGATATAGATCCCAAATAGGTCATCTTTTTCATACTTTTTTATTAAATCACTTATAGTTAGCTTGGCCCGTCCCCAAGGTTACCTTGCGGTGATAAAAGACCAGATCGACAAAAAAGTGTTGGCCGCCAATGGGGATGCGCCTTTGCCGGGCCTCGAAACAAAATCCGCGGCCCATTTCATGCAGGAACGCTTGAAGTTTATCCAGCAGCGC
>JASFFJ010000708.1:0-4079 GCA_050124355.1 Desulfobacterales bacterium
ATTCTGGTCTAAATGCCGCTTCAGCGGTCACGAATTAATTTGAAAAGACAGAGCGAAGCCTCCCCTCTCTCCGAGCTATAGGCTCTACGAGCCGGAAGCCGGCCTGTAAGCCCATGAAGCCTGCCGGCTGGAAACGGGCTCGTAGGGGTTGTAGTGCGTACGCCTCGGCCTCCGGCCCATAGGGCATAAGACCTACGCCCCGGTGGGAGAACGATACAACAAATCTTCAATCGTCATTCGTCATTCGTCGTTTAACTTCTGTGCCGTGGTTCAAAATAAAATCTTTTAACTTGGATTGCTGGATGGTGGTCAGCTGCTGAAATTGCAGGCGCACCTGCCGTATTTCCATCGCATCGCTGGAAACCTCGTCCGGTATTACATCATCGGTGATGGTTTTAAACGGCATATCCGAAAGGTAAAATCCGCAATCCGCCAATAAGATATCCAGCACAAGTGCCTGGGTTGATTGTTCCCTGCTATCCGCGTGATGAAACATAAGCCCGCCCATGCTGATGTTATCGATTTTTCCAAGCTTGGTCGGCTTGGCATTGAACACGGCGCAGGCGATGCAGCCCATGCTCTTGTCGCCAATTTTCAGGGGTCCGGCGGAGATGGGCCGGATCAAAGCAAATGCATCTTCGGTCAACTGATATCGTTTGTGATATCGATACTCAATCCGCTTTTTCCCATCTAGGTTATCCAGATCCAGCAGGAGTGAAGCATCCATTCCCATTTGATTGTGACCGTCTTCAATTATCCCAATTCTTTCGACCGGCAGATTGGGATCGGCTTCGCTGATACAATTTATGTTATCCATGACGCTCACCTTTGTGATTTGGTGTCTGGTGGCTATGCTGTTAATAAGCTGCTCCAAAATATTTAACGCCGACGCCGTAGGGAAAGGCTTCGCCGTTGGGCGCTTCTTGGCACCATTTTACCTCCGCCAGGGTGACGAAGTGCAATCCCTCGCAGAAGTCACTGCCAGAGTCATTCGGATGCGTTTTTTTTAAGCGGATATAAACCGTTGCGCCAGGTTTGAGGCATAAATTGGTTTTAAAACACATGCCACCCGAGCCGACATTCAGCGTATAAGCATCATACGAATGCTCTTTATTGAAATATGAAAACGCAATATCGGCGGCATAGCGATGACGCTCACAAGCTCTTTTCTCTACATCTGTTTTCATCTATCAACCCTTTCCTACCTCTTATCAAAGCATCGTCTCTAAAACGATCATTATCGCCTGGAGTTGGTATAATGAAGGGCGATTCGTAATGCATTCGGGCCGCTGAATTGGATGCGAATTCGCGTATCCTTTACATTTGACAAATTAGATTTAAAAACCTCCCGCCCGAACGGATAAACTTTCTTCAATTTACAGGAAATCTACACATGACTGCGATGAGGCAACCGCACAAGGTGGCGAAGCTCATGCGGTTACCGGGAGGATGTCTGCTATGGCACTAACAGAACATCACATTTGTATTTGCACGGATTTTTTTATAGATCGCCGACAACCCTGTGTTGCAAGAATGTTAAGGCAGGTCAACCCATGTCAGATCGAGATTAATCACCCAATGTATCCGCGGTTGCTTCTGCTTCAAGATGTTCTTGCCACTTCTCTTCACCCCAGAGATCCGGTTTGGTTTCGTCAATCTCATACATTGATTCCCAGGATACGTCCATATCAGTAAAGGTTTTTTTCAACTCTTCCATGTCCGGGGCCAGCCACACGCAAAAACGCACGCCTTCCTTTTGGTTATAATAGGTTTTGACCCATTCAGCAGTTTCTACCTGGGCCAATTTGCGCCAGTTTTCCTCCACAGTCACCCAGCTAAGCTCCGGTTCCTTATGGACTGCCATGAATTTTTTCATTTTTTACCTCCTTTGCTCCAATGAATGGTTCCGAGGATTTTAACTATATACTAAAGCACATTGCATGCCAGCATAGTAAATATATCGAAACTGTTTTAATTCAAGCCGTTATGATATCGTGGCCGTGTTAATGGTGCATCTTGAGCCTTTTAAATTAGAAAAATTTCTAATTTTGAGTCTAAATTTTTCTAACCATTTTTTTTTAAAATATTTTCTAGCTTCTTCCTGAAATTCGCTTTTTTATCGAGTTAGTTTTTTCAATTTCTTGAGTTTTCTCTTTGACATTAAGTGCATTAATCAGGCTCAATCCTTTGCGTTCTTTAGGCCTTTGCGCTAGATAAACAGATATTAATAAAAGGCAATTATTCCGATTCGCGGGATCTGATGATCAACAGGGGACGATCCACCCGGTGCAACAGCCCGGCGGCAACACTGCCGTAAAATACTCTGGAAAGACCCCCGCGACCGTGACTGGCCAGCGCGATCAGGTCCACGCCCTCTTGGGCAGCCAGATTTATGATCCCTTCCACCACCGGCCCATAGGTCACGTGAGTCCGGCTTTCGATGTTTTTTTCCCGGAACTCTCCTTGAAGCCCCTTCAGGTGTTTCTCGGCCCGCTCTTTTGCTTCCTCGAACTCCTGGCCCGATAAGCTAATAAATGCGCCTTCAGCTGTGGGAATCGTTTTGTATTCGATGACCTGCAAAAATATTACCTTTGCTTTGTACCGTTTGGCCAGTCCTTCCACATGAGGTATTATCTTGTCTGCTCTTTTTGATCCATCCAGCGGAACTAAAATTTTGTGGTACATATCACCTACCTCCTTTTGATTGGAACGGTTCGAACTGATTCTGTCTTGAAAAAGTTCCAGTTTCGGCCATAAGTTCAATGGCTTCCCGAAATGCCGTTTTTATTTCCCGGAGAGTCTTTTTGGCAATAGATGCGTGTAAGATTTCCGGTAAAGAAGATGCACGTACACTCGAGAAGCCATTCAGATACCGCCTCAAACTTCCCGTTTAAAAGTATAACCTTTGAAGCCTGTTGGGCCTTGCATGGTTTAATTATTATGTGTTGAAGTTGAGAGGATATTCCTTTCATTTTACTGTTTATCATTTTAATGTATAAATGAGCATAAACCGTGCCAGAAATATATGGCACAAATAGGTTACGTAATAACAGCAGGTTACCATATTAATAAGGATAGCGGCCATAGTCCTTGTCTATATAGAGTAGAAAAATTCCAAATTTTTTTTCGCAAAATTTCGAAATCATAACCCCAATTGAGTCAAAATCAATTGAGAACCACCTCATTGAGCATCGCTCATTGCGGTTATAAGGATATATTTTTCATTGCTCTGGCTGTCTGCTGAGTCAGAAAGAAATAATCATGGGAGAGAATTTGGCGCATGCAGTCATTTAGGGATTCTTCGGTGTTGATTTTCAGGTACATGTCATTTTGCAGCTCATCCAACGACTCAAAGTGCGCTTTGAGTTGTTTTAAATGACGTAGGCGCGCATCCGAGATACAAACGGCCTTTTCACGGTCAGCCAGGCGCTTTTTCAGCATTTCATAGGATGCCGCACATTCGATAAAAATGATGTTTGCATCCATGTCTCTTGCCAGTCGAATCACTTCATCACGCTGATGCTGGCGGCTGAATGTGGCATCCAGAATGATTGAATCACCTTTTTCGACAGCTTCCTGGGCCAACATGATGAGTTTTCCGTAAGTTAAGGAGCTGGCTTCTTTTGAATAGATACCTGTTTCAAACGGCAAGACCCTTGGCACAACCGGTGGTACCCCGAGCAATTGCTTACGAACGCGGTCCGATTGCAGTATCTTCACGTTGAGGGTGCCAGCCATTTCCTTTGCGATGGTACTTTTACCCCCGGCAGGCAAGCCGCAAACCACCCAAATTGTCGGCCGGGTAAACTGGACGGCGTACCGATAGGCCAGTTTTAAATATCGTTCAGTTTCTCTGATGAGCTTTGACTTTGCATTCGTTAAGAGATTTTTTTCTTGAAGATGAAAACAGTTTACCTTAACCCTCACATAGGCCCGATAGCACTTGTAGAAGTCCAGCAGAATGAGCATTTCTTCATCTTTGGTATAATCGAGGAAAGAATTGGTAAGATGCCTAGCGACCTGCGGATATCCTTCGAAATCGAGATCCATGGTCAAGAACGCCAGATCAGATGTTATAT
>JASFFJ010000709.1:0-4066 GCA_050124355.1 Desulfobacterales bacterium
GCATGAAACGTTTCCGGAAGAGAGTAGGCTTCTTCCATGATATCGAGGTCAATGCTATCTACCCGCCACTTATTCAGACTGACGTAGTGTCTGAACCACTTTTTCCAATGACGATCAATAACGATCCTGCCTCGTTCTACGCCGCAGGCGATTTCGGCCACACTGATCGCCGATACATGAATTTCGGCCTCATCGGCTGTTAGGTAGGTTTTCGCGGTTTGAGAAAGTGCCGCCGGTTGCGAGATCGCCCATATGATGCAACAGGTGTCCAACAGCAGTTTCATTTTCCTAGCATATCCCAGTTTTCTTCAGGAATCATTGGCTCTGTCAGGTCACCTTTTATTTTTACGGTTCCCGCACCACACCCTAGCTGGGTATGGTTGCCGGTTTTTTCTGCTCCATAGGGAATTAGCTTTGCAACCGGTACGTTGTGTTTGCAAATTTCCACAACTTCCCCTTTCTCCACGAAGCCGATAAATTTACTCAAATTATTTTTAAATTCTCCAATATTAGCTACTTTCATGGCCTAAATATAGGCCTACATTTTGGACAAGTCAAGCACATTTTTACTCACACATCATATTCTTAGAGGTGAAGCCTCACGCCCGCAAGATGATTCCCTGGGGCAGTGACTCGCCGAACATAACGTCCTGATCCTGGTGGGCCAGCGGCACGACTTCCCGCACCCGCCGCTGGCGCTCCTCCGGCATATCATGTTGCGCCATCCAGTCCAGTACCTCGGCTTGAACGGTTTCATCCAGATCCCGCGATCGGTCCCCTGTTTTGCGGGCCAATTGCGAAATGATTCGTCCGGCCAAATTCGGATTCGGCCAGGAATAGCTTATCAACTGGTCGATCCATTCGGTGACTTCGGCGGGCGGGATAACCCGGTCGGCAGGGCCGTACAACAACTCGCGGGCTCCCAGGCGGGACAGGGCCCACAAGTGCTGTGGTTTGAGCTTTTTGGCGGAAGTGACGGCAAGTAATTTCCGTCCCAATTCAATTTTTTCCTTATTGTAAAGCTTTTCCATGTTGGCAACGGCCATCCAGATCTCAAGGTGCTCCTGGGGGCTGACTTTCTTGATCTCGCCCTTTTTTCCTAACAGAAATGCGGAGACATCCTGAAAAAACTGACGTTGCTGGCCGGGAGTCAGCCCGGCTGCCACCCGTCGCCACATGATCCACCATTCCAATCGAACGCGCGGATGTCTGGCAGACGAAGCACCGCCCGGATACAGTCGCCAGAGTTGCCGCATGCGCTGCTGGTCGAAACTTTCACCGATCCCCGGCCGCAGGCAAAACCCCAACAGGTTCAGCCAGATGCTTTCAAAAATCGGTCCCTTCTTGCGAATCTGTAAAAGCGCCAGCAATTCGTCGGCCAGGGTGCGGATAAATCCCAGGGGCCAGTCATTGCGGGAAAGATCAACAATCCCCGCGATTCCCTTGACCAGTTTTTCTGCCTGCTGTTTGTCATTGCCGGATAAAATATCGCGTACATACGATAGGACATCTTCGGTGACCGAGGCTTCCAGGATTTGGGCATCGGCCACCCCCTCGGGCGAGGCGGTATCGCGCAGCTGAAATTGTAATTTCCAACGATGATCGCTGATACGGGAACGGCACCATAGCGCGAGGGTGCCCAGTTCGGTGTAGTCGGCCTCGATTTTTACCGGAATGGCCTTGCGGACCCCCTTTTTGCCATACTGAATGATGGTTTGCAAGGGCGGCAGTACGGAGAAAGAGTCATCAATTTCAATGACATCTCCATGGCGATCACCACTGCGATAGCTTGAACTGTATAGATCGAAGCTGACCGGTTGATTGGTCAGCACTTCAAAGGAATGGTCCTTCAGACCGATGGTACTGCCCTCTTCCAGGCCCCGTTCGACAACGCAGATCGCCTCATGGGCTTGGGCCTCCGACCCGCTGTCACCGGTTCGAGCGATACCTAAGTAGTATGCTCGCGGACTGCCGCTGCCGACCCGTACCCCTTCACCGACTTTAACCAGTCCGTAGTAAGCGGCGCCGAGGGCGACGGCCAGGTCCGGATTGGGATTCGTTAGAACTCTGGGGCGTTCTGAATCCGGATCCTGGTACCAGTGCTGCAAGGCAGCCCGAATGCGCTGTTGTATTTTTGCCGGTCTGAGAGAGCCGCCGTTGAATAGGATTAAGTCAGGGGCAGATGACTGCCGCTGCAGTGTCTGGAAGATATCATCGCGGTGTCGTTCCAGAAACCTTCCCAGATGCCGGGTAATGGCCGGTTCCTGTTCATAGGGCAGACCAAATTCCGCTATACCCTTGCGCTCGGGAGGTTTATTTGAGGTATCGGCTTCGACAATCGGGAAAAAGCCCTCCAGTACGGTTTCTGTGACCTCGTCTTTGCCCAGTTCCGCCGACAGCGTTCCGGCAATCAAGCGGCTGCCTTCCCCCATCAGCGTCACCTTAAAGGTTTCGGCAGACCCGCCCAGAACCGACTCCTTGGCCTGCCGACATTGATGGCACAGTGCTTTCCAGCGGTCGGTACTCATGGAGCGGCGTGGACCTGTCAGGCTGGTTTCAACCCGCCGTGCCAAAGCAAGGTCGATGTTGTCGCCGCCCAGAATCAGATGATCCCCCACGGCAATCCGTTCAAAGCGGGGACTGCCTTCGGCCTCCCTCAAAATGATCAGGGTAAAATCGGTGGTACCGCCGCCGACGTCACAGATCAGGATCAGTTCTCCGGTTTGGACAAATTTCTGCCAGTCTTTTTCATGGCGCATAAGCCAGCTGTAGAAGGCTGCCAGCGGTTCTTCCAGTAAAATGACATTGTTCAATCCTCCCAGTTTGGTAGCTTCCAGGGTGAGTTCTCTGGCAACTTCGTCAAAGGATGCCGGCACGGTGGCGACGATCAGTTGATTTTCCAGATGCAGGCTTTCATCCGGACCCCATGAATGGTTCCAGGCCATGCGAATGTGTTTCAGAAAAGCGGCGGTGGCCATCACCGGTGAGACCTTGGGGACTTCCTTGTCTGCACCCCAGGGCAGAATGCGGGCCTTTCGGTCTACATTGCCATGGCACAGCCAGCTTTTGGACGAAGCCACCAACCTAGCCGGCACCCGGGCGCCGTGATCCTGCGCGAACGCGCCGGCGAAATTGGTGTCAGCACCCTCCCATAGCTTAACGATGGCTTCCCGCGAAATATCAAACTCGCCAGGGATGTATAAAAAGGAGGGCAGTACCGGCAAGCGGTTCACCACCCCGGCGCCGGTCATCTGGGGAATCTTGAAAACCCGGATACGTCTGGCCGCTGATCCGGTTGCCTGTAGATCCACATAAGAGACGGCACAGTTGGTCGTACCCAGATCGATGCCGATGATAAAGCGGCGGTCCGCAATGTCAGTGGTCATGGCTTTTCCCGCACATTGAATTCCAGTTTCCAGCGTTTGTCATCCTCCCTGGAAACACACCAAAGCTCCAAGGTACCGATTTCAGTCACTTTGATTTGAATCGATACCGGGATAACGTTGCCGTATGTTCCATCCAATGTTGTTTCAATGGTCGTGATCGGCTCGATATCCCCTTCCCAGTCCTCAATGATGGTACCCACGGCATCGCTGGTTCGTGCAGCGGAGCCCAGAAACTCAAATTTTGCCGGTTCGCCCACCACCAGGTTAAATTCGCGCTCGGTCATCTCCGTTTGCGTCCCTTCTTCCATGCCGAAAGGCGCCACGCACAATGCCTTGATCGGAGCGGGCATTCCCGGCACCGCCGGCATTGAAGCCGCAACCCCTATATAGTAGGATCTGTTCAATCCGCTGCGAATCCGGATGCCGCGGCCTCTGCGAGCCAAACCGTAGTATGCCGCCCCTCTTGCTACCGCCAGATCCAGATTCGAGGCCTCCAGAACTCTCGGTTCAACCCCGTCCTGCCAGGAAGATAGCACGTCTACAATGCGATTTCGTAGTAAAGGCGCTTTCATCACTCCCCCGTTGAACAGTACCGCGGTGGGCAATTCTGAGGGACGTTCGTCTTGCCGACTGAGAAATTGGGCCAGGTGTTGGGTCACGGCCGGATCAGATTCATACGG
>JASFFJ010000710.1:0-4057 GCA_050124355.1 Desulfobacterales bacterium
ACAACTTCCACCTGGCCGGGACCCTGAAGCACGGCTTTTTTTATTTTCATAATGCCCCCTCAGTAAAAAATCCATCTCACTGTATTTAATTGAATTCGGTAATTCTGTTTTTTACTTCAGCCTTCCTGAATCATCTTATGGTTTCGGAAACTAGCTCGTCAGCAAGAAAAATGCCAATCATCCTGTTGAGTTAATAAAATCAATTAATTTCTGATGGTTATATGGTTTCGGATCGATTGGCAAGGTATTAGGAATAGACATGCTATTTCAATTTTGAAAGATTTACGTTGGTTCTGATGCTGTTGCACCCGGCCTCCCAATTTATCCCTCATCTTCAGACAGCATCCCGACATATGGTTGGCAGCAACCAGCTTTGGGTCGAGAGCTGCGTTCAACTCGCATCGGATGCGCGAGGTTTTTTCAAGAGAGGTTAATTGCCAAATTAAATCCGCTTTCAATCCTGAAATAAATAAATCTTAAATAATAACATCTAGTTAAGCGGAAGCATATTTCACAATCAAAAACTATCGGCAACAAAGTATTTCTTGCGAAATGTTGATCTGCCTGCTAACCCTCCAAAATCATATATAATTTTTATATTTAGATAATGGCACATGTCTTGCTCACTCCCGAATTCAGAATTTGCATATCGCTGACAATTCCTATTATGAAGATAACTGAAACGAGCATCCAAAGCGCGAATCAAAGGGGAATCCGAGAGTTACAACTCATGGCGCAAGAAATTCCCGGGGTGATTAACCTCGCCAGGGACCAATCGGATTTCGACCCACCAGAATTTATTCGTGAAGCTGTTGCGAAGGCATTGGATGATGGACATGCCGGTAATCTGCCGGCGAGAGGTTTCAAATACTTGCGGGAAGCGATCGCTGCCAAACTCAAGGCTGAAAACGACATTGATGCCGATCCCTACAATGAGGTTCTCCTGACAGCCGACACAACGCAGGTTTTATTCAGTGTCTGCCGGCATCTTATTGACTCGGGCGATGAGGTGATCATGATAGATCCCGGTTTCGATTATGACGCTCATATACAATTGTTTGGCGGCAAAACCGTTCGGGTGCCGGCATATGAGTCGAATGGATTTGATGTCGATCCGGAAGATATTCGGTTGTCGATAAATGACAAAACAAAATTAGTTATTGTTAATACGCCCGCCAATCCAACGAGTGCCGTCTTTGACAAAACTCTGTTAAGAGAAATCGCAAAAATTGCCCGGGAGCGTGATCTGTGGGTTCTTTCTGATGAAGCGTTTGAAGACCTCATTTTTGATGAGAACCAACACACCAGCATTGGATCCCTGGACGGTATGAAAGATCGGACCATCTCCGTTTATTCACTGTCATCGTCCTATGCTATGCCCGGGTGGGAAGTGGGGTATATCGTCGCACCTCAAACCGTCATCGATGAACTGGCAAAAATGGGTGAGCACATGGGATGCAGAGTCTCCGCCGTTGCCCAACACGCCGCACTGGCAGCGATCAACTACCGTCGGGACTTCGCCCACAAGATGATGAATGAATACGAAAAGCGTCGCGCAATAGTTCACCAGAGGTTGAATACCATCGAGGAGGTGTCGTGCCCATTGCCGGCTTCGACTTTTTATGCATTTCCAAACTTCACCAAACTCGGATTGACCTCTTGGAATCTTGCCCGGTATATGGTGCGTGAGCACAAGGTCGCGCTATTGCCAGGAAGCATTTTCGGATCCAATGGTGAAGGCTTTCTGCGTCTAACCTTTGCCATTGATCCGGCCAGGCTTAAAGAAGCCATGTCACGCATCAAAGAAGGCGTTGGACAGTTACTCTATTGTTAATTATAGAGAATAGACGTATAGCGCAGTCTGCAATGAAAATCAAATTTTCAACTTCGAAAAAAAATTTCATAACTGAAAGAAAACGACACGTTCATTCTACTCATATCAATCCGCGAAATACTATAACACTTTAAATTTATTTGATTAATTTTTTTAAAAGGATTCTGGCATTCAAATTGCTAAGCCATGTGTTAGAAAATCAATCGAACCCCAATGCCTACCAAGAAAGTCCGATTTGTATTGAAAGATTAATTAGAAAGGAGAAGACAAAATGAAAGTCCCTAAAGTAGCCGGAACTCTGATTGCACTGTTAATCTTGCTGCCAATACCTGGCGCTTTGGCTGATGGCGGGACGCTGGTCCTGGGCATGGAGGCCGATCAGGGTCGCCTTGATTACAGCCAAAATCCAAGTCTGGCCGGCACGAACACGGTCACACTGATCAACGAGGGGCTGTTACTCCCGGATAAAAACAACCAGGCTTCGCCCGCGCTGGCGGTATCCTGGGATGTGTCGCCGGATGTTAAGATCTATACCTTCAAGCTGAGAAAAGGCGTCAAATTCCACGATGGAAGTGACTTCAACGCCGCAGTTGTCAAATGGAATGTCGAACGGGTTACGGCCACCGACGGTACGTTATTCGGACCGATATTCAATCGCCTGGTCGACAGCATGGAAACCCCCGACGATCATACCATCATTTTCAACCTTAAAGTGCCTTCAGCCTCGTTTTTGGGCACCTTTTTTGACCGCTATGACAACATGTTCGTCATTCAGGCCAAAAGCTGTTTCGACGCTGACGGCAAGTTCATCAAACCCATCGGAACCGGCCCGTTTAAATTCGTTGAGTGGAAACAGAATGACAGCCTGACACTGGTCAAAAATGAAAACTACTGGAATCCGGAGCTGCCCAAAGTTGACAAACTGGTGCTGAAGGTGATCGTTGATCCGTCTTCGCGGCTGAATGCGCTGCGCTCAGGCGATGTCCATATCACCCGCAAACTGCCGATTGAAGCAGTGGAATCCGGTGTGGCGAAAAAGCCGAACGGCTACAGAGTTGATACCAGCATCGGCCAGACCATTTCATTGAATATGAACATTAAATACGCTCCGCTGGCCGATGTCCGTGTCCGTCGTGCACTGGCCCATGCCTTGAACCGTGAAGACATGAACCTTGCGGTTTCATTTGGTCTGGGTCAGGCAACCCATCAGTACTACCCCAAAGGGATGCCCTGGCACTTCCCCGAGGTAAAAGCCCTGGAATACAACCTGAAAAAAGCCAAGGCGCTTCTGGCCGAAGCTGGGTATGCCAACGGGTTTGATGTGACCTACACGGTCGCCCAGAACAACCAGGAGCTGGTCGAAGCAGCGAATGTCTTCCAGGCGATGATGGCCGAAATCGGCGTTCGCGTAAAGATTGAACTGCTCGACGAAGCGACTGCCATCGGTAAAGCTTTTAGTGGCGATTGGCAGATTGAAAGCTTTGGCTTCGGCATGTTCTCTGATCCCGATACGCTCTATCTAAAAGCGTTTTACCCCGGTGGGATTTACTGGGATGCGACCACGGGTGGCAACAATGTCAAATCGATCACAGAAGGTTTAGACGCCGGCGGCGTTGAGGGCGATCCTACAAAACGTCGTGAGATTTACAAAGGCATCACCCAGGATCTGGTGGATCATGCACCCTGGATCTTCATGTTTAACTATCCATTTTCCTACGGTGTCAGCGACAAAGTCAAAAACTACAAGCCGCTGGCCAATGACTGGTACTATTCCGGCGGTGGTATCCCCTACGCCACGCTGGACTAAGCTATCGCTGGAAATAGCTTGAACCCAAGGAATCCGCCGGCGCCGACCGGGGATCCAAAAAACCAAAGTGCAGAATAACGAGCCATGAAGACCAAACCGCTTCTGGAAGTCAGGAATCTCAAGACCCACTTCTTTACCCATAACGGGGTCGCGAAAGCGGTCGATGATGTGTCCTTCGACATAGCCCCCGGAGAGATGGTGGGCATTGTGGGCGAATCAGGGTCCGGTAAAAGTGTCACCGCGCGGTCGATCATGCGCATTGTCCCCACACCTCCGGGAAAGATCGTTGGTGGCAGCATTACATTTGATGGCCGCGCATTGTTGGAATTGTCTGATAAGCAGATGCAGGACGTGCGCGGCAATCAGATTTCGATGATCTTCCAGGAACCCATGACCGCGCTGAACCCGGTCTACAC
>JASFFJ010000711.1:0-4051 GCA_050124355.1 Desulfobacterales bacterium
TGGCTATATTGGACTAAACTGCCTAAAATTAAAGAATCGCTGCGCTTTATCTTTTTAAAAATTGACAGAATACCATAATTTTAGCTCATTTTAGTTCATTTTCAATTTTAGCTCAATTTTTCATTTAGATTGCAACCCGTTGAAATTCGATTAAAGTATTATGGTTTGACAATATAGAAATTTGGCAATTTTACGCAAGGCGGAAAAACGAAACCTAAATGTGCAAAAAAACGACGCCATCATAAATCCGGCAAAACCCAAGAATGGCCCCGATCTCGGCCCGGTTGCCGTAATGGCGGCAACCCGGATGGATCTATTTTTGCTTTGTGAGGTGTTTAATATTGACAAAAATGATTTCTACCGGTTGATGACCAGCCGACTGTATGTTGACCGGATGCAGCCAAAAGGGTTTTCCGTCACTGGTCCATTTGTCGGTGCCCCCTATGCGGCCATGCTGCTGGAAACCCTGATTGCCTGGGGCGTGCGTAAAATCATTTTTTTGGGTTGGTGTGGGGCTGTTTCCAATAAAATAAAGATTGGTGATATTATCCTGCCGACCTCCGCGATTATTGATGAGGGAACTTCTGCACATTATGGGCAGCAGGCTGGGGGGATTTCGCGCGCCTCTTCTTCCCTGGTATCCAAGATCCGGCAGGTTTTGAATCAAAATAACATCGAATTTCAATCCGGCGCCATCTGGACCACGGATGCCGTCTATCGTGAAACCCGACAACTGGTCGAACGTCATCAGCAAGACGGGACCTTGGCGGTGGAAATGGAGCTTTCGGCGCTCTGTTCGGTGGCGCATTTTCGCGGTGTGGCGCTTGCCGGAATTCTGGTGGTTTCCGATGAGCTGTCTTCTTTGGATTGGCGGCCAGGGTTTAAAGATGAACGATTCGTCCAGGGCCGCCGCATCGCATGCAGGGTGGTAAAAGAACTATGCCGGACCCCAGAGTTTCTAAGTATATAGATTTATAAATACAGCCACGAAAAAAAATGAGGAATAGATTATATTTTAAGAATATTAGACAGGATCTACAGGATTATCAGGATAGAGGGGCCTTCGGCCTAATAGCATCTCGTCTAAGGCGAAAAAATCCAATTAATCCTGTCCAGAAAAGAAATTAAAGATCGAATCCATTCATTCCTTAATGTCCTTGTAGAGAAAAAAATACGATGAAAATGTTACTGTAATTATGAATGGGAGCACAAAATTCAGAACTCTTGACGTGTCGTAAATTCGCATGCAACAGAAAGATCTAAAATCGCGTCAATAAAACTGAATTTGGGCGAATCGTTCTGAATTTTTTAATTTCAGGTCTCTAACGAATATAAAGGATGTCGATAATACCTTTTTCTGGGTTATCGTTCCACTTATTTTGATAAAATCTGTTGCATCTTGAATTTACGTATATTTTTACTACAAATTTTGTAGGTTCTTTAGATATCAGGGCATCCCGAGAAGTTTGTCCAATTGGGGTCAGGAGCCCTGAAATTAGAAAGTCTACTATGTTGAAGCCTTGTTGAAGGTTTACAGAACAGCTAAATGTTTATCATGCCGGAACCTGTTCCTCAAATAATTGCAAAGGTAGAACATCTAAGGAAAACCCTGCACCATCACAACTACCGGTATCACGTACTGGATGATCCGGAAATCTCGGATGCCGAGTACGACCGCATGATGCAGGAACTCATCCAACTGGAAGAAACCTATCCCCAGCTAGCCAGTCCGGATTCTCCCAGCGTGCGAGTGGGAGCCCCTCCGCTGTCCCGGTTTGACACCATTTCTCATTCTGTTCCCATGTTGAGTCTTGACAATGGTTTTAATGATACCGCCATCCGTGATTTTGATAACCGGGTGAAAAAAAATCTCAACACAGCGGATGACATTCTCTATACCGCGGAACCCAAGATGGACGGCGTCGCCGTTGAATTGGTATATGAAAATGGAAAGTTGGCGGCAGCCTCGACCCGGGGCGACGGCGTTAGCGGGGAATTGATCACCGACAATGTCAAGACCATCCGAGCGGTGCCCCTGTTAATGCAAACTTCCGACCTATTGGGGAAGCCTTCCCTTCTTGAGGCCAGAGGAGAAGTGTTTATCGGGCTTGAGGCATTTAATAAATTTAACCAGGAGCGGGTGGAGCAAGAGCTGCCGCCTTTTGCCAACCCGAGAAACGCTGCTGCCGGCTCTTTGCGACAACTGGACTCGAAGATTACCGCTGGCCGCCCCCTCGATGTCTTTTTCTACGGTGTCGGGATGGTCGCCGATGTGGCGCTGGAATCCCACTGGGAGCTGCTGCAAGCATTGAGGGGCTGGGGGTTTAAGATCAATCCGCTTATCAGGCCCCGCATTAAGCTAAAAGAGATTTTAACGTTTTACCGCGAGCTGATCGAAAAACGACATCAACTGCCCTACGATATCGACGGCATGGTGATCAAAGTGGATAGTCTCACTTTGCAGCAGCAATTGGGGGCCACCAACAGGAGTCCCAGATGGGCGATTGCCTATAAATTTGAGGCCCTTCAGGAAACCACTGTGCTGGAAAATATTGAGGTTCAGGTGGGCCGTACGGGTGTTCTGACCCCGGTTGCGCATCTGGCACCTGTTAAGGTTGGCGGCGCGACGGTCAGCCGCGCCACACTTCACAATGCAGATGAAATTCAAAAAAAGGATGTCCGCATTGGCGATACGGTTCTGATTCAAAGAGCCGGGGATGTCATCCCCGAAGTGGTTAAGGTTATTTTATCCAAACGCAGGGGAGTAGAAGAAAAATTCACCATGCCCAATGTCTGCCCTGTTTGCCGATCAACAGTGGTTCGCATTGAGGGTGAATCAGCGATTCGCTGCATTAATTACAGCTGTTCCGCCCAGGTGAAAGAGCGCATCCGGCATTTTGCTTCCAAAGGGGCTTTTGATCTCGATGGATTGGGAGATAAACTCGTCGATCAGCTCGTTGAAAAAAAACTACTGACCTCATATGCAGACCTTTTTAAACTGGATGCGGACAACTTGGCCGGCCTGGAGCGGATGGGCGCCAAGTCGGCCGCAAACCTGATCCAGGCGATTGAAAGCGGTAGGCAAATCAGCTTTGCCAGATTTATTTATGCCCTGGGCATTCGACACGTGGGCGAACATGTGGCCGCATTGCTGGCAACTCATTTTGAAAGCTTGGAAGAACTGGTTGGCTGTTCAGAAGATAATCTTATAGCGATCGAGGGCATCGGGCCGGTGGTGGCAAAAAGCATCACAAGCTTTTTCAGCCGGGAGGAGAATCTGATCATCGTTGAGCGTATCCTTAACAGCGGCGTACAAATTATCCTTGAGTCTCATAAAATGACCGGGCTTTTAGAAGGTAAGGTATTTGTGTTGACCGGCACTTTGGAACATATGACCCGGCGACAGGCCAAGGAAATGATCACAGCGGCCGGCGGAAAAGTGAGCGGATCGGTCACTAAGAATACGAATTATGTGATAGCCGGCGAGTCGGCGGGATCCAAACTTGCCAAAGCCCGCGAATTGGGTATTGACATCATCGATGAGGTTGCTTTCAGGGAGATGGTAGAGGGCTAAGGGCATAGGGCATAGGGCAAAGGGCATAGGGCTAAGGGCAAAGGGCTATGGGCAAAGGGCTAAGGGCATAGGGTGAAGGGCAAAGGGCATGTGGCAAAAGGCCATAGTTGCAAAGTTATTTTTGCGCTGAGGGCGCGTGAGGTTTTATGCCTTATGATTACATTTTGCCAAACGCCGTATGAATTATCAGGAGGGTAATAATGAAGGATAAAGTCAGGGTCCACGCCATTATCAGCGGCCGGGTGCAGGGTGTGTTTTTTAGGATGGAGACCAAACAGGCCGCCGATCGGTTAGGGGTCTTCGGGTGGGTGAGAAATCGAAGAGATGGTACTGTCGAAGCCTTGTTTGAAGGAGATCGGGATCGGGTAGACGCTGTACTTGAGTGGTGTAAAGAAGGCCCGGGTCATGCACAGGTGTCCGATATAAAACTAGACTGGGAGGATTATGCAGGGGAGTTCAGCGGGTTTGGTATAACGT
>JASFFJ010000712.1:0-4047 GCA_050124355.1 Desulfobacterales bacterium
TTTTACGAGTCCAAGGCCCTTTACCGTGCGTTTCGTGAGGAAGTACCCGAAGAAGAAGAGACCGTGCCCATCGGCCAACCACGAATCGTGCGCGAAGGCAAAGATCTGACCATGATTGCTTATGGTGCTATGATGCGCCCGACATTGGAGGCCGCCGCAACACTCAAAGAAAATGCCGGCATAGAAGCCGAGGTCATTGATATTTTGACGATCTCACCATTGGACGATGAGATCTTCGTGACATCGGTTTTAAAAACCGGTCGGGCACTCATTGTTCATGAAGCACCCCGCAGCTTCGGCCCCGGGGCCGAGATCGCCACGCGTTTAATGGAAAAGGCATTTTACTATCTTGAGGCACCCATAGAGCGTGTCACAGGCTATGACATTATCATTCCGCTTTTCAGCCGGGAAAAAGCCTATTTTCCGAATGAGCAGCGCATTCTCCGGGCAGCGAGGAAAGCGCTGAGCCATTGAATATTGAAGACTGAAGATTGAAGCGACATCCACAAATCTTCAATCTTCATTCGTCAATCTTCTATAATAAAGGGGGGCCACGATGGCCAAATCTTTTATCCTACCGGATTTGGGGGAAGGTATCCATGAGGGTGAAGTTCTAGCCGTGCCGGTCGAAGTTGGACGGGAAGTTAAAGAGGGGGAAATTATATTAGAAATCGAAACAGATAAAGCCGCAGTAGAAATACCATCTCCTTACACCGGCAACATTCAGGAGATACTTGTCAAACCGGGCGATATCGTCAATGTCGGTGATGTGATGATTGTCTTCTCCGATGGGGACGACTCCCAAACGGAAAAAGAGGAAGAAACGGAGAAAAAGACGGACACCCCGCCCAGGACCGCTGTTAGCGATACCCGGGTGGCGGCCGCACCCAATGAGGGGCCTGTTCCGGCATCACCGGCGACCCGGCGTTTGGCGCGGGAACTCGGCGTTGATCTTCATGCGGTCACTCCAACCGGACCTGCCGGTCTGGTGACCGCCGAGGATGTTCGCCAATTTGCCCGGGACGGCAAGGTAGCCGGAGACGTCCCGGTTGCAGTTGCAGCCCAGCCGGCACTCAACGAGATTCAGCCATCGCCAGTTCCAGAACCGCATTTACCTGATTTTACCCGATGGGGATCGGTTGAGCGTATACCATTTCGCTCCATCCGCAGAGCCACCGCCAAACAGATGACCCTTTCCTGGTCGCTGATACCCCATGTCAACAGTCAGGATGTGGTCGACATCACCAATCTGGAGGCATTTCGCCAAAAGCACAAAACAGAAATTGAATCCGCCGGCGGCAAATTATCCCTGACGGTATTCGCCTTAAAAGCGATTGCCACCGCCTTGAAAACCTACCCAAATTTTAATGCCACATTGGATTTGGCAAACTCAGAAATTATCATCAAACAATACTACCATATCGGTGTCGCGGTGAATACGGACCGAGGGTTGATTGTTCCCGTGGTGCAGGATGTGGACCGCAAGAGTATCAGGGAACTCTCCATTGAATTAAATGACCTTGTTCAAAGGACCCGTAGCCGCAAAACCACCCTGGAAGAGCTACAGGGCGGCACTTTTACAATCACCAACGCCGGGGCGATGGGCGGTGGATTCTTTGCGCCGATTATTAATTATCCCGAAGTCGCCATCCTGGGATTGGGACAGGCGCGCATGCAGCCGGTTGTCAGGGATCAGGGCAAAGGCGATTTTCAAATCGTTCCTCGGCTGATGATGCCGGTTGTCCTTTGCATCGACCACCGCGTGCTGGACGGGGCCGATGCGATCAAGTTCTTGCGCGTTCTTATAGATACACTTGAGGACCCGGATGAGCTGTTTTTAAGTATGGTGTAAGATGTCAGAGGACAGAGGACAGAAATCAGAGGTCGGTTCAGCTGTTGGCCCGAAAGTCTGCGGTTCGCTGCTCCATCCGAGCTAAGTTTCAGAAGATATCAATGAATAGAAACTGACAACAGACAATAAACAACAAACTGGAGTTTTTATATGGTTATGGGAGAATTAACCCAGGAAGCTGAAGTCCTGGTAATCGGCAGCGGACCTGGCGGATATGCGGCAGCCTTTCGAGCGGCGGATTTGGGCCTTGACGTAACCATGGTTGATCCGGGTGCCCGGCCCGGTGGTGTCTGCCTGCACCAGGGATGTATTCCTTCTAAAACCTTTCTATATCTTTCGGAACTAATTCATGATGCTGCCAGAGCAGAAGATATGGGGATTTCATTCGGCAAACCCCGCATCGATCTGGATGCGCTCAGAAAATGGAAGGGTCGCGTCATCGACAAAATGGCCAACGGCCTGGTTAGTTTAACCAACCACCGAAGTGTTCAACTGCTTAAAGGACGGGTAAAGTTTGAAAACTCCGATACGGTTCGTGTTTATGATGGCGATGTCAGTCACATCAAATTCCGGCATGCAATTCTTGCCACCGGCTCCCAACCGATCCCCTTCCCGGAAACCTCCTTTAAAACCAACGGTCGCATCATAAGTTCCACCGGCGCCCTGGCCCTGGCGGATGTGCCCGAAAAGCTCCTTATACTCGGGGGCGGATATGTCGGTTTGGAGTTAGGGACCGTATATGCAACCTTGGGAAGCCGGGTGAGCCTGGTGGAGCTTGAAGATAGATTGTTGGCGGGTGTTGACCATGATCTTGTGCAACCGCTACATCGCAGATTAGTCAATTTATTCGAGAACATCAACCTGAAAACCAGGGTCGTATCCATGGCCGAAAACAAAACCGGGGTTGATGTGACTTTTGAAGGTGACACTGATCCACCTCAGCAAACCTTTGACAAGGTAATGGTGGCCATCGGTCGCAAGCCTTGTTCCCGGGATATTGGTCTGGAAAACACCAGAGTGGTCCTCGATGAACGGGGCTTTGTGGCGGTGGATGACCGGCAGCGCACGGCAGATGGTCGAATTTTTGCTGTGGGTGATGTTATCGGGGGTATGATGCTGGCGCACAAGGCCACCCGGGAAGGCAAGGTTGCTGCCGAAGTCATTGCGGGCGAACCATCCGCCTTTGACGTCCGCGCGATGCCTGCAGTGGTTTACACCGATCCCCAGATTGCATGGTGCGGCTTGACGGAAGAGCAGGCACGCGCTGAAAACAGGGATATCAGCGTCCAGCGATTCCCCTGGAAGTTTTCCGGCCGGGCAGCCACGATGGGGGTAACAGAGGGATTGACGAAAGTCATCGTTGACCCGGCAACAGGGCGGATCCTCGGGGTCGGCATCACCGGTCGCGATACGGAAGGACTGATTTCTGAAGGCGTGCTGGCGATTGAAATGGGGGCCCTGGCGGAGGACATGGCCTTGAGCATTCACCCGCACCCGACGCTGTCCGAGACGGAAGCAGAGGCGGCCGAAATTTTTCTCGGAAGCGCCACGCATATTTTGCCCAAACCACGACGGCCATGATAGGTTACGGGAAAATATGGTTGATTGAGTTGACAGGGTTGAAAAAGTTGATTGAGTAAAAATAAAATCTGACATCCGTCTTCAAATCATTCCGAATTCCCGCTTCTGACTTCAATCTTCTGTCATCTGACATCTGTTTTCTGTCCTCTGATAAAAGTTGCGGGGAGCGAAAGCGTTTCAAGGAGCAAATAATTTGATATTGGAAAGGCCATGATGAAATCGGATGTAAACAAATCAAGGGATGAGCTCATTAACGAATTAAACCTGTTACGGCAGCAAGCCGCAAAAGCCGATGATTTACAGAACCGTCTGGCAGACCTCGAGAAATCCTACCAGAGGTTGAGAATAAAATATGAGGAACGCACCAATGAACTTGAAGAGGAATGTTTCTGCCGGGATCACACCGAAGAAGCCTTGCGTATGGCGGAGATGATCGTAGACCGCAGCCCGACCATCCTTTTCCGGCGCAAAGCGGATGATAGCTCCACACTGGTGTACGTCTCCAACAATGTTAAGCAGCTGGGCTACAGGGCCGACGAGTTTTTGAGCGGCCGGATCACTTTCAAAGATATCGGACACCCCGACGATGTCGAACGGGTTGGTGCTGAAATCAG
>JASFFJ010000713.1:0-4046 GCA_050124355.1 Desulfobacterales bacterium
ATCAAGGGATAATAGCGTGAATTGTCGATCCAATTCATCCGCCAGGCGCGCAGGCCACCCCCGGTAACCTGGGGTGCACCGGAGCCGGCCTGGGCTGTGGATTGATCATTTTGCATAGCGACTACCTAAAATTCAGAACTGCCGGGTTGCCATAAAACTTTATACGATAAAAATGTCCATGATCGCGTCAACGAAATTTAAGATTTGTGAACAGTTCTGAATTTTACTTTAATCTCACGCCGCGGCATGATTTGGGAGGCTTGATTTCGCTGCGGCCGGATTCATAGAGAATTTTCTGCTGCTCGCAGGCGGCCCATTCAAGCCCCAGCTTGGGATCCGATATCTGACCGGTTGCAAAGGCTGTGAAGGCTTCCTGCTGGGCGGCCAGCATTTCCGAGTACTTGGGTTCATGCCAGAAATCCCGAGATCGATCCGCGCGCAGCATGTACTTATAGGCCCGGAACCATGGCTGAATGTCTTCAAAACCCGGGGATTCGAGGACGGCTTTGACACAAGGGTTCCCACCGCGTCTGGCAAATTCGAGCTGGGTTTCCGGCAGATACCACCATTTCAGAAAATCGATGGTAACCGTCATATGGGCTTCATCATTGAAGGCATTGATCACCCAGGGCTGGCCGCCGATGGAATACAGGCGTTTCAAGGAGCCGTCTTTTTGCTTGAAGCCCGGTGGCGGCACCACCATCACGCGATCCCGGTTTTTATCAGTCAGCATGGCCAACCCGACGGCAGCCCACTGGAATGCGGTGGCGACTTTATCTTGGGTAAACGCATCAATTTCCTCGGCGATACCGTAATTGACGGCTCCCGGAGGTTGATATTTAAGCATGCGCTTGTTCCACACCATGGCTTCGGCATTGATATCGCTGTTGAGGATGCCGTAAACTTTTCGGGTTTTGGGGTCCCAGATGTCGCCGCCCGTTGAGAACATGAAGGGATAAAGGTACATGGTCATAAAGTCATACTCTTTGGAGTACTGCATGGCTGTTCCCCATAACCCATCATCGGGACGGGTAAAAAACTCGGCGATCTTTTCAAAATCCGTCATGGAAAGATTTTCGAAATCTTCAAATGTTTGCGGCAACTCCATGCCGTGTTTATCTTTGAAGGCTTTTCTTTCATCTGGATTCTGGAACAGGTCGGTGCGGACGAACAGCGCAATGGTATCGCCTTCCTGGGGCAACCCCCAGAAGGTATTGGATCCCTCGGGGTATTCCATGTAAGTTTGCCAGACAACCGGATCGTACCACTCGATGTCCAGCTCCGGATGTTGCTCAATCAGCCTGCTGATATTGACAATCCAGCCGGGCGAGGCAAACGCGCCCAGCCACTGGCTGTCGCTGATGATGATGTTATATTCCTGTGAGCGGGTTGCCAGGGTGGACGCCGCTTTTTGGAATAAGGCCGAAAAGGGCGCCTCGGCAAAGGAGAAGCTGACGTCATAGCCAAAGTTTTTTTTGGCGTACTCGGCAAACATGGGTGACATGTCGACCCCCAGACGACTCGGCAGCCAACCGCCGATACCCAGTATCGCCATATCGATTTTCTGACCCTTGAGCGGATGATCCGCTGCCAGTGAGGGTGTGATTAATAACGGGGTGAATAGCACCGTGACCAAGATCAAGGTGATAGCCAGACTAAGATTTTTGATCCTCATAATTACCTCCTTTTCGTCCGATAGAAATTCGAGTTGGCCGGGACGCTTGTCTTTGTCAATTTTTAAAATATTCTTGTTTTCACCTCCTTTCCGATCAGCCGTCCCCTATCTGCAGATTTGGTATTTTATATAGTTTGCTGTATTTTGTCCCGGACGTTCCCCCAGAGCACTACTTTTATAGGAAATCCCTTTTCCTTGTCAACTGTTCCCAGAGAGGAGATATTCTGTCATCAAACTCAGGATTAGATATGTGGACAGGGCTCCTGGATCGGGGTGTCCGATAGCCCTTTTGCCCAAAGTTTTGGCCTTTCCCATTGTGGCCACCATGTTTTTGGTATTTTCCATGCCGTCTTGGGCTGCCTTGGTGGCAGCGAACAGCGCTTCTTCCAAAGAATGCTCTTTCATTGCCGTCGCGCTGCAGGCCGCCGGTTCCAACGCATCTACCATGGTCTTGTCACCAGGCTTGGCCTTACCGCGATTTTTGACGGCTGAAAGGCCATCAGTGAGCATACTGGCGAGGGCCTCACTGTCGAATATCATTTTGTCCATCAGAGAGGTAGCCGCACTCCGGAACCAGGTACCGAAAATTGCGCCGGCAGCGCCGCCGATGGACATCAACAGGGTGGTTCCAATATTCTGTAGCATCGCGCCGACTGAATCGAAATGTCCTTGACTCAATTTTTGCAGAACGGCTTCAAACCCTCTGGTCATGCCGATTCCATGATCCCCATCACCGATGGCCTTATCGGCCTGGGTGAGAAGATCCTGTTTGGATACCATCTCCTGGGCCACGTGCGTAAACATTGCCCTGGTTTCGTCAAGTGACAGCGATTGCTTTTTCATGGGATTACATTTTTGAAAAGCCTAAGGAAGCAGCCGGCATATCATAATAATCTTTGAGCTCATCATCCAGCTTCATCATGGTGATAGAGAACCCCGACATTTCCTGGCAGGTACAGTGGCTGCCAATAATGGTATCATATATCTTTATGCGTTTTGCGCCGAGGACCTGATGGGCATGCCGGTTGACGATGAGCAGTTCCATAAAGGTGGTTGCCCCCAGATCGTTGATCAGCAAACAAACTTCATCTCCGGCTCGAAAGGGTAGATCTGCGATGAGCCGCTCGAGCATCCTGTCTACCAGCGTGTCTGCCGGCAGCATCTTTTCACGGGATACACCGGGCTCCCCGTGCAGGCCCATTCCGATTTCGATCTCGTCCTGTGGCAGCTGAAAGGTCGGCTCACCGGTTTCAGGAATCGATCCGGCTGCCACGGCAACGCCCATGGAGCGCGTTAAATCACGGGCCTTGCAGGTAACGCGGTAGACTTCTGCCAGATCTGTGACTTTGGCAGATACCCCGCCGGCTATTTTAATTACCAGAAGATCACCGGCAATCCCGCGTCGATCCTGCATGTTTTCATGGGCTGCAGACGCCACATCATCCCAGACCCGAACGGTTTTGATTGCGATACCCTCTTCAGCAGCCATTTCGGCGGCGATATCAAAATTCATATTGTCACCGGCATAATTACCATATAGATATAAAACGCCATTGCCTTGATCCAGGGCGCGCGTGGTCTGCAAGATAATGTCCGGCGAAGGCGCGGCAAATATTTGTCCGCAGGCGGCACCATCGGCCATATTTTCTCCAATGAAGCCCCCGAAAAGAGGTTCATGTCCGCTGCCGCCGCCGATCAGCAACCCTACTTTCTTTTCTGACAGACTTGTTTTCACCAGTGCACCGGCACCTTCCAATTTCCTTATTTTGCCATGATAGGCGGCTACCAGCCCGTCAATTAATTCCGGCACGACTTCTTTTGGATTGTTTAATATTTTCTTGGGTGTTCGCATGTCTCGCCCCCTCATTCCAAATAAACACAATTCGATTAAAACTACTGGTTCCAAATAAATAGCGCAAGGGTTTTTTAAGGGGAATGTAACCGGTCTCACCGGGTCGTGGCCCCAGAGTATAAGCCAGATGAAACATCACACATGTGCAAAGATCTGTGGCTGAAGTAATCGATGGACTCATATGAAGCTACATTTGAAAACTTTGTTGGTTTCGCAAAAAATTCCGAATTCGTCATGCCGGTCCCGGATCAAGTCCGGGATGACGGATCCGGCATCCAGAATAACCTGGAATTTCTGGATTCCGGCTACCGGATCGAGTCCGGCACAGGCCCCGCCGGAATGACCAGTTAAAGAAATTTTGGCTTTTTACTACATCGTCAAAGTTTCTTTTCCGATCAGACTGGCCGTTTTTTTGGCCAGCGGCGGCGTTTATATGAACTTCATGAAATTCAATGTCGATTTCATGAGTTTTAATGGAAATCTCTCCGCGGCAAGCCGCGGAGTATCATGTTTAAAGGA
>JASFFJ010000714.1:0-4045 GCA_050124355.1 Desulfobacterales bacterium
TAATACCCGGCAAGCAGCCTGCCCGGTGACGTTCTCAGTAAATGAACCGCCTCTTCGATGATCCGAATGGCGCTTTTGTAGTGCTTTTTGGAATTCGTTTTCATGAACCCGTCCACCATCCGGATTGCCAAAGGGTTCCCTCATGGAAAGATGAGGGGAATGCCATCAAAAATTGAGCGAGATAATAGAAAAGAATGTACATAAGCATTAACCCGAGTAAAAAATGTGCGGGACGGAAAAACCAAAGAAACCGGTTTGAGCTGGCGTCATCCGACCCGGACGTCTTCCCCAGGCAGGACGCGCAGAGAACTTTATCCGCATGCTCCGTAATGCACTCCCGACAAAAAAATCGACTGCACCCGGGACATCGGGCCACCGCTTCGCGGAATTGATGATGGTGGCAGCGTTGATGTGTCAGATCTTGCATAGGGCTTTAATGGTTATTGTTCACAGGTTCAGAGTTCACCGTTCCGGGTTAAATCTTGGGTGCATTCAGAGGTTCAGGGCTCACTGTTTAAGTGTTTCCTTCCACCACATTGTGCTTCAATGAATCTGCGCCTTAAACCCGATGTCTCGAACAATGCCTGTCTTTTTTGCCAGGTATAGTCCCGTGGGGTTTACTTCCAGGAAAAATGCCATGCCTCAGTATTTATATAATGTATAGGGTTCATTGATCTCCAACCATTGAACCTCTGAACCTCTGAACGGCTACCTTCATTTTAGCTCACTTTTTCTTCCAGCCCGCCTGCTGTCTTGCCGGAAACGATCGGACGGTGTAATGGTTCCGCCTGCGTAGCTGAGTCTTCTTTTACCCTGTTTCCGGTTTGTTTCAGCGTCAATAGTCCCACAATACCGAGAATAAATCCGCCGCAAATGGCAAAAATATCAAGAGCCAGTATGAGAGGATTTTCCCAGGGTGAAAGGTTGGATATGGCTTTAAATAATTCCCATTGATTATATGCAAGGTCCGGGTTCTTGAATGCAAATACAACGCTGATGCTGTATCCCGCAACGAAGATGATAGCGACAAAACCCAGGGACGCCCAGGTGGCCACCTGCAAGGTATTGGACATAACCGTGTTATGCTGCTTGACGAGGGCAATGATAACAAAAATTCCCATGCCAATGGCCGCAACGGCGCTTAAAAATGTCACAATGACATGATTGAAAAGAAATCCCGCGGATGTCAGTCCGCCATACAGTACCAGCAAGCTGAACAGAACCAGATGGCATCTGCCTTTTTCCTGCCGAGGCAGTGTTTTTAAACTGACGGTTCGCTGTGACGATCCTTTGACCGCGTTGTCACTGACGCGGCGCACTGGTATTTTACCCTGGTCTTCCCGTGATAGCTTCCCCTGAACGCTTTGGATAACAGATCGTAAACGGTTCATGACCTTGACTGCATTCTTCAGCCGATGTAATGAATGTAATTTTTCAGTCTGTACAGCGGTCAGGAGTTTTGTTTCACAGGTCGGTCCTCTCAACAAATTTACGAGCACTAGTATCAGTAAAACTGCGGCCAAAGTTGCCCAAAACGCAGACCAACCACCATCATTCAACACTGCCGGCAGGGTGAAAAGCAAAAGTAACAACCCCAGCACAATATTTTGGATTTTACCGGCAGTGGTTTTACGGGTGATAATGGCCTGAATATCATTGAAATAAAATCGCTTGTAGTCTTCAACGCCGACCCGGGAATAAACTTGAAGCAGATGATCGCCTCCCTGCCAGAGGGTATACTTGCCGATTAGAAAACCTTTTTTGATTCCACGTATTTTTTGGTATTCTTTTTCTTTTTTCGTCATGTCGACAGCGCCAGTTTGGAAAAAAACAAAATCCAGGCCGTAATTTGCAAACCTGCCAGAATAAATGCGCATATAAAGCGGAATTTGGTCCGCGGAACGATGCCGGAGGGCGTATTCCAATGTCTGACGGTTAAATAGATGGCCAGGGGAGCGGTAAAGAGGGTAATAAAGTAGACCAGGAGCGGAACCGTTGCCACCATTAGGGCAATGTTATCGTAGCAGGTTCGGTGATTTTCCAGGCTTTTTATTTTTCGTTTGTTTTTTCCTTTTTCAAAGCATGTAGGACACAAATGCCGGCCGTTTAGCGCCACATCACACAAAGCGCACACGAACCGACCACAGGCGGAACAAGGCGTTACGGCTTTTTTACCGGGGTGATAAAAGCATCCGGCCTCGTTACGGATCTGCAATGCTTCACCGGAATGGCCCATGGGCAACGATCTGGATACTGCCGGAAAAACATCTGCCCGCAGAAGACTGCTGCAGGACGGACAAGCAGTCAGTGAATCGGAGTTGATCATTGTATTGCTCAATGGCGATGCGCATTTTGTACAGCCGAGCACGGGGACTTCCTTTCGCTATTGCATTTATCCGCGGACCACCCTTGTCTCACAGATACGGTCGTGCAGCGTGCGTCTTTGGTCATCAAAGGCTGCCATAATGTATCCGATTAATAAAATCATTCCACTGAGATATTTGGCAAAATGCCGACCCAATGCCCTGAGATAACTCAAGCGGTTGCCGTCTGCCACAGCAATCTTTAACTTACAGGCCATCTTTCCGGGGGTGGCACCATATTTACCGACAAACCATGTGTCATAGGCAGCTGGTATGCCATATTGCAAAAGCATGAGTACAGGCATGAACGAGAGAACGGCCATGGGGTTATCAGGAGATGTGGGCATCAGCATACCCAGCGGGACGAAAATAATTAAATTAATGATTCCCAAAATGAATCCATCGATAACAAGTGCACCCAATCGAATCCAGAATCCGGCGTAATCCATGGCGGCGGCAACGGACACCCCTTCTTTTACTTTTTGGACAAACACCGGTTTGCACTCGGCGCATACCCATGAATCCTGGAATCGGATCATGTCTTCATCTGCAAATGACTGACCGCATTCAGAACAAACGGACCTGCTGACAGGTTCAGCCTGATCACCATTTTGAACCTCTTTGCCCTTCCAATTGCGGACAAAATCACCAAGTTCCTCCCAACTTTCCATACCCTCCTGCCAAACCATGGTTTTGGCATTCAGCTTTTTGGCTTTGACCAACGATTGTAATTCGCTTTTTCCGATGGGCCCGATCTGCTGATCGCCAACCTCGTAATACAAATTCATGTTTAGCTCCTTCTATCCGGACCTCCACTTACCTACGACATGTCCATGACACAACTTTTTCAGAGGTCGTCAAAAAATGACTGGGTCTTTTCAACGAATGTTGATTCGTCAATTCCGGTTCAACCAGGATAGGTATATCGGCAACGAAGGGGCAAAACTTAAATCAGCGACTACTAGCAGAGCTGCGGTATGAAGATAGTCGCTGGAAGGAGTTAGAACCACCTCTGCTGGTAGTCGCTAATTTTTAGTCAAATAGAGGCAAATTCTGATTAGTAGAAGGGGAAATTGCGTTCTAGCTGGGGTAGATATTTCCGTATGAGGAAAGTTGAGGGGGGATTGTACTACACTGAAGCTCTTAGTCCTTTTTTCTAACGACAAGCTGTATGAAACGTAAGTATGTATCTATTAATGCAAAATCTGACTCAGAAACAGCTTTGTGCGATCGTGTTGAGGATTGTCAAAAAATTCGTCCGGCGTGTTGGCCTCTACAATCTGACCATAATCCATAAACAGCACCCGATGAGCAACGCTCTTGGCAAACCCCATCTCATGCGATACCACAATCATCGTCATGCCCTCCCGGGCAAGCTCAATCATGGCATCCAGTACTTCCTTGATCATTTCCGGATCGAGGGCAGAAGTTGGTTCGTCAAATAGCATTACTTTGGGATTCATACAGAGGCTGCGGGCAATGGCAACACGCTGCTGCTGGCCTCCGGAGAGTTGTCCGGGATATTTCGCGGCCTGGTCGGCAATCTGTACCTTGTTCAGAAAATACATGGCAGTTTCTTCGGCCTTCTTTTTGGGGACTTTGCGAACCCAAATGGGTCCAAGTGTCAGATTTTCTAGAATGGTCAAGTGGGGAAACAGATTAAAATGCTGGAAGACCATACC
>JASFFJ010000715.1:0-4041 GCA_050124355.1 Desulfobacterales bacterium
GCAACTCGTAACCTGAAACTCGCAACCCGTCACCCGTCTTGACAAGGGTATCGGTATGCCTTAAGATGAAAAAATTAAAATACTCGACTAGGAGATTTGAGCATGACGCTTATAAAGTGGGATCCCTTCCAGGATGTGGAAACGCTTCAGAACCGAATCAATCGACTGTTCGAGGATTCCTTCGGACGTACCCGGGATCCGGATGATGAAACGAATATGTGTGCCTGGAGACCGCCGGTCGACATTTACGAAACCGAAAACGGAATTGTACTATCGGCAGAGCTGCCCGGCGTCAGCAAGGAGAATATTTCGGTGGAGGTAAAAGATAACATTCTGACGCTCAAGGGGGAACGGACGGCCAGTCCGAAACTAGCGGGGAAAAATGTCTACCGTCACGAACGCTGCTATGGAACATTTCAACGATCATTTACCCTTCAGCAGGATATCCAGCCAAATCTGATCAAAGCCACGTTTAAAGACGGCGTGCTCGATGTAGAGATCCCCAAACCCGAAGATGAAGCACCCAAGCAGATTACGGTAAAAGTTGAACAAGGATAAAAAACTCGACTTTAAAATCGTGATTAGATCCCAGTACTTCCTGTATTTCGCTGTACTGGGAATTTTTTTGCCTTATTTTAACCTCTACTGCGATCATATCGGCTTTTCAGGCTTTCAAATTGGCCTTCTATCGGCATTAAGATCAATGACCCTGGTTTTGTTTCCGTTGATCTGGGCCGCTTTGGCTGATCGCTTTCATATTCGAAAACCGATTTATATTCTATGTAATTTTGTCAGTACATCCATCTGGGTATTTTTCATGGTGACCGTTGATTTCTGGCCGATGCTGCTCATCACGGCATTTTACGGAATGTTCTATGCACCCATCATATCTTTTTTAGAAGCGGTCACCATGGATGTTTTGGGCGCCGAGAAGAAAAGCTATGGTCGCATACGGGCCTGGGGATCGATCAGCTTCATCATCATGGTCCTTGTGATTGGAAAAATTATCGATCTTTATGCGGTTGATATCATTCTTGTTTTTGTTTTGGCCGGCTCTTTGATGCTGGCGGTCATTAGCTTTCAGATACCTGCCATTGAACCATCCCCCAAAAAAATTTTAGCACCGGGCGCCGGTTCCCTTTTCGAAAAACGCGTCATCGTTTTCCTACTCTGTGCCGTATTGATGCTGATCAGCCATGGCGCTTATTATGGTTTTTTTTCGATCCATTTGAAAAATTTAGGGTATCACAGCACCTTCATTGGATTGTCCTGGGCACTGGCATCAACGTCTGAAATATTGGCAATGCTTAAATCAGATCGAATATTCGACCGATACTCGCTGGAGGATGTTCTATTCTTTTCATTTCTGGTCGCGACCGTCAGATGGCTGGTCCTTTATTTTTCTGCATCTGCCGCCATCATTTTGCTGTCTCAGATCTTGCACGCCGTGACCTATGGCACCTTTCATATGGCCAGCATTCTGTATATCGATCGGTTAGCGCCGGATAACGTCAAAACTTTAGGCCAGGCAGTCAACAACGGCCTGACCTATGGATTGGGATTAATGATGGGTTTTTTTATCAATGGCTACTTATATGAAATCACCGGGTCATTTGTACTTTTTTTAATCAGCAGCCTAATCGCCCTGGCCGGAGGACTGATTTTTCAAAGCTATCAGCTGGCGAGCCGCAGGGGAGCATGATTAGATATTTATTCTTGGAACTACCTGCATTTTTAGCATGACTTCACCACAACCCATACAATTGGCATGGGGCATTGTGGGGCATGGGGTCGGGCCACGGTAAAGTACTGATTATTTAGCCTTAACTTCCAAAAAAACGGTGTTTTCAGGGGCTATATCCTCGTTTTTGGCCTCGAAAAAGGCCATATAGAAAGCTGGGCTCTCCTTCAACTGATACCCTTCATCGCTTTCTATGATATCTCGCCCTCTGGCCCGAAAGCCCAAACTCGCTTTTAATGACTCAATAAAGAACTTGCTCCCCACTGCGACAATACCCCCCAATTCGTCTTGGCGCTCCTTGGCTTCACCCGCCAGGTGCTCCTCTACCGACCTACCCACCCCCTGTGGCTTATCTTTATGTAGATGGATATGACAATTCTTGCGGACCCCCGTTTTGGCGCTACCTCGATTGAAAAAATTTTCTTGATGGGTTAATCATAAGATTAAATGTAATGACTTGGAGACGTTTTGATTGTCAATTGAGTAATGCCTTTTTTTCTGTTTAATATTATCATTTTACAGATAAATTTGAGATTAAAGTAGAAAAGGATGTATTGATGACTGCAAAGAAAAGAATTGCGATTGCCTGTCAAGGTGGAGGTAGCCACACGGCGTTTACAGCAGGTGTTTTAAAAAAAATGTTGGCGGAAGGCGTTCAAAAGAAAATTGATCTGGTGGCGCTAAGCGGTACATCCGGGGGGGCGATATGTGCAACGACATGTTTGTACGGATTGCTCAAAACGGCAAATGGATCCGACTCTCCGCCGTACAAATGGCTGGTAGACTTCTGGAATGCCAATTCAGCCAACTCAACTTGGGAAAGAGCCTTCAATGCCATGGCTATCGGTGCCACCCGAATGATCCAGCAAGGTCTCATTCCGTCTTATACGGCAGATCCTTACCATACGGATCATATAATGTCATTTTGGCAGTCCTTGTCCCCCAGAGAAGAATTTCTGGATTTTCAGCAGATGCTCGAGAATTATATTGATTTCAGAGAGCTGCAATCTTTGATCAAGCCTTCCAGTCCGAGATTATTTCTGGGTGCGGTAGATATTTTGTCTGGGGATTTTAAGGTGTTCGATTCCTTGAACCCAATAGAGATTCGAGCTGAAACGATCATGGCTTCGGCTGGAATACCAAGTCTGTTCAAAGCGGTGGAAATCGATGGCACTGCATACTGGGACGGACTGTTTTCCCAGAATCCACCAGTTGCTGATTTTTTGAAGCTGGACATGAAAAAGCGGCCGGATGAGATCTGGGTGATCAAGATCAATCCCATTAAACGAAAAAAAATTCCTAATACCGGCGCTGATATTATTGATCGCCGCAATGAACTGGCCGGTAATTTGTCCCTTCTCAAACAAATCCAATTCATAGAATTCATAAATACCTTGCTCGAAAAAGGGGCTTTAAATGAGGAACTGCAAAAAAAATACAAGCCTGTCAAAATTCGTTGGATCGCCATGAGTGAGGAAATAACAGATAGCCTGGATTATACATCAAAGCTTGAGCGCGATTCTGAATTCATTAGAAGCTTAATGGAGGAGGGTGAGAAACAGGCCGGAGAATTCTTGAATTCAAACATTAAATAATCCCGTGGTCAGGTATATGACGGCAGGAATTTTTCTTCGTAGGTTATGGCACGGGCCTTATCAATATTCCCTGGAAAAATTCACGTATAAACCAATCAATTCAGGTCAACTCGATAACAGCTTCTCGCATAAGACGACCGATTGGCATTCCCTGAGGACATTTATTTTCAGCTTTTCTGTAATCCAGATAAGCCATACGATTTCGAACGTTAAATGATATTTCGTTGAATGCTGATTTTGCTCTTCCGGTTTCTCCGTAACAACGCCTACACATTAAATAACGCATAACATCGCTAACTGGAACATTAATGTCTATGATAGACTCACACAAATTCGCACAGCCAGTACAGGACGTGGGGCGGTTTCACGAGCATAATGTTTCAGGTAATCTATATCCTTATCAGAAAGTTTATTGTTGTCCATTGCCGCTGAAGCGTTTTCTGTTAAAACTTTCATATTTGTCATATAAGAGCATATGCTTGCAATGCGGTTGTCATCCCAGACGGCTTTGAGTTTGGCTTGTTCTGCGGATAGTCCCTTCTCAGTAAATTGGTTTAATAAAGACCGTTCTTTATCGTTTAGCGGACCCCCTTTCGTCCCCCATCCTGTCGCTTGTGTTTTCATAGCCGTTAAACCAATACCGGCTTTGTAACATTCGTCAACAGCCTTTTTCATTTTCTCGGAGTACATGACTCTAAAATTGTA
>JASFFJ010000716.1:0-4027 GCA_050124355.1 Desulfobacterales bacterium
TCGCCGGCGTACTCGAGGCAGGTAAACTCGGCTTTGCCGACGGCAGCATGGGGCGTTTGATGGAACTACAGGCCATTGCCGCCTGCGTGCTCGGTGGCTGTGCCCTGGCCGGTGGTCGCGTATCGCTATTGGGTGTGCTGGTGGGCACCTTCATTTTATGCGGCATACAGAGCTTTCTAGTCATCATGGGGGTACAGCCTCAGTGGTTCATGTTGGTGCTCGGAATCATCGTCGTCAGCGCGGCTAGAGCAGACCGGATGTTTAGAGACTGGGTTCTTCGAGGCGCTTGATGTCACTGAGGGTATTGAGTATCTTAAACCCCTCAAAAAAAGGAGTAAAACATGAAAAATAGCACCAATCTTAATTTCTATCGTATTTGTGCTATTGCCATAGTGGCAGTTTTTACCGCTTTAGCATGTCTCATGCAACCCGCCATTGCCGTTGAAAAGAAATATCGCTTTGTGATGATTTCGCATATTGGCTCGTACGATCCCAACATGAAGTGGCTGACGCTTTCACTTGAGGAGTTCGAAAAGAAATATTCCAATGTCAATACGGAATACATTTATGCCTATCAATACAGTTTGCAGAAGGATGTTCAATACAGTGTCCAGGAACATGTCCGGCTAATCGAACAAATCGTTGCTACCAAGCCCGACGGCATAGCTGTTCCCATCGTCAGTTCCGATGCCATGGAAGGACCCTTGCGGAATGCCATCGAGCGAGGTATTCCAGTGGTGGCCTTCAATATTCCCGATACCCGGCCTGAGGGGGAACGTATTCCCTATCTCACGTATGTGGGCGGTGATGAATATCTTACCGGCAAGCGTCTGGGTGAATTTGCCATTGCCCAGGCCGAAGCCGGCAAAATTCCTAAGCCGCAGAAGGTGATGTGCGCTAATCAGAATGCGGCCCACCAAGGTTTGAAGGCACGCTATCGAGGTATGAAGGATGTCATGAAAACAATTGGCGTAGAGGTCGAAGAGCTTATCATCGGTGCGGAACCGGTCAAAGCGCGTAATACCATGAAATCCTATCTCTCCGCCAATAAGGACGTTAACTACATTTTCACCGTGGCGTCGTGGTCCTCACCGTGGGCTTGGAGCGTGGCCAATGAAATGGGACTTGATCCCGATGCGGATAAGAAAGGCATGACTATCATCACGGTGGATGCGAGTCCCGTAGCCTTGGGTGGTATCAAGCGCGGTCATATACTCGCCTGCAACAGCCAGGGCTTCTGGCTTCAGGGCTTTTTACCAATGGAGTGGCTCTACTGGTATCATGAACTGGGCTATAAACCGCAGTCGGACATAATTACCGGTCCGGTCATCGTATCTAAAACCAACCTCGATCATTGGGAAAAGTTCGTTCGAAAAATTTTTGGGAAAGCTTATGACGATCTGGATACCTGGTAGGAAGCTTTTTATCTGTTGCGGCGATAACTAAGTCCATCGATTCGTAAATACGATGACGTATTTACTCACTCAGGACTTAGTGCTGAGTGAGCAATCGTCTTGGATTGGTCAATAATTATACGTGACTGTAATTGCGAATCGTAGCACTTAGCGTAAGATCATCTATAGATTGACCAAAGCTTTTGTTTATCGATTACAAGCATATTGGATCCTTATTATAATGAATGGAGGTTATTAATATGTTGGCAGCCGTTTTTGAGGGTAATGGTCGGCTAGTTTTAAAAGATCGGCCGAAACCTGAATTGAGAAATGACACCGATGCGCTCATAAAGGTCACCGGTGTTGGAATTTGTGGTACGGATCTGCATATTTTACAGGTCCCGCCCGCACATCCGGCCAAGCTGGGCATTACACTGGGACATGAGTTCACCGGTGAGGTCGTCGAGGTCGGGCGTCAGATACCCGACTTTACGCCCGGTGAAGCCGTTTTAATCGACCCGCACCCAGGTTGCGGGGTCTGTCAAGAGTGCAAGAGAGGAAACACCGATATCTGCATTCCACTCATGACAACATCAGGGGAGCCGGGTCATCCAAACACCATCGGTATTTTCTCTGATGGCGCCATGACCAGTTATGTCATCGTTCCTCGTCAAGCGCTGCACAAAGTCAGTGCCGATGTTCCCTCTCACATTCGTGCTCTGGCCGAGCCCCTGGCCTGCGTGGTGAATGCGGTAGACAAACTGAAGGTTCAGCCGGGAGATACTGCCCTGGTATTGGGTGCCGGTCCCATCGGCTTGTTATTCACATCTTTGTTGAAAGCCAACGGGGCGTCTAAACTAATCGTCTCCGAGGTTTCCGAGTACCGCAGAGCGGCCGCTAAAGACTGCGGCGCATCTGTGACAGTCAACCCCACGGCCGAAGATCTGGCATCTGTTGTGGCACGTGAGACGGACGGCGGCCCGGAGGTCGTAGTGGAAGCTGTCGGCCCCCTGCTGCCCCAGGCTATCGAGCTGGTGGGAACCCGTGGCACGGTGATGCAGTTCGGCCATGATGAAACCGTAGAACCCGCGATTCCAGTAGGTATCTTACTCAAAAAGGAAGTTAAAATATTAGGCGGATTTATCGGGCGCTACAGTTTTAATAGAGCTGCCAAAATCATGGAAAGTGGACAGCTTCCCCTGGAACGGATTGTGTCCCATCAGCTGCCCCTCTCCCAAATAAACGATGGCATCGAGTTATTGCATCAGGGAAAAGGCATTAAGATTGTGCTTTCGCCGGAGGAAGACTAGCTATTGTGGCACTATAGCTCCGGAAAAACGGAAGAATGAGCTAAAATTTGAAATGACTAAAATTGTGGTGTCGCTTCGCTTGGTCTTTATATAGTCATTCTTATTGCGACGAGGTAATGACACAATGATAGAAGCCACCCATAATCTAATATTTCAAGTTCAGATAAAGCCGATAGAATACCTTAATTTTAGTCATTTTAGTCATTATTAATTTTAGACAATTTTAAGAACGCTCTGCTTTGCGGTTAAAGGAAAATTTTGACGCTAAATGCAGAAATATCAATGTTGATCGATTAAAATAAATATAGGGAGATACATTCTGATGAAATTACAGGATCGAGTGGCAATCGTCACCGGAGGAGGCGCCGGTATCGGAAGATCGGTATGTATAAATATGGCCAAAGAAGGCGCAAAGGTGGTCGTGGCAGATATCAACCAGGCGGCTGCCCAGGAAACAGCGGATAGCATAATAAAAGCGGGTGGCGATGCCCTGGCGATTAAAACGGATGTGACCCAAAAACCCAATGCGCAGGCAATGGCGGATGCCGCGTTAAAAACCTATGGGAAGATTGATATCCTTGTCAACAATGCCGGCACTGACATAAAAGGGGCCATCACGGAATTGACCGAAAGAACTTGGGACACCCTCATGGACATAAATCTCAAAGGGGTGTTTCTCTGTACTCAGGCCGTCTCGCATACCATGATCGAGCGTAGGTACGGCCGGATCGTGAACATTTCGTCCATGGCCGGCAAAACCGGTGAACCCTTGACCAGCCCGTACTGTGCAACAAAGTTCGGCGTGATCGGTTTCACCCAGTCCGTGGCCCTTGAACTCGGCAAACATAACATCACGGTCAATGCCGTCTGCCCCGGACCCGTCGATACCGACCTCATCAGACAAAGCGTGGCACAGTCCGCCAAAATTAAAGGGATGGAACCCGAAGACTTTCTGCAGGAATTCTTTATCAAACCGACGCCCCTGGGAAGAATCGCCAAACCCTCGGACGTGGCCCGGGCCGTTATCTTTCTCGCCTCTGATGAGGCCGAATTTATAACGGGCAGCTCGCTCAATGTCTCCGGCGGCCGGGAAATGCATTGAGATGATGACCAAATATGACCAATATGCATAACCCTAATTGATCAGGGTATAAAGCTTTATTCACTAAGGAAAAATGTGTCTCCTGGGGTAACTGTTTTTTGTTGGGGTGCTTAGTACCACAAACGTTTATTAACTCATTCAAATGAAAGGAGCGATCTAATGTTTTCAACAAAAAAACTTATTCTGACTGTATTGGCGGTGGGATGGGTGTTGGGTTTATC
>JASFFJ010000717.1:0-4025 GCA_050124355.1 Desulfobacterales bacterium
GGCCATGCGATTGTCGGCAACCATAAGTTTATTGTGCATGCGATAGTTAAATCGCTCGAGGGTCTGAGAGGACCTCACTTTTTGTTTTGATGTATACTGTCTCCAGGGATTGAATATACGGACTTCTAAATTCGGATGGGCATTAATCAACGCTATATTTTCATCTTCGGATGTCAGAAGGATATCATCGGTAATCAAACGCACCCGCACACCACGCTTGGCGGCATCCAGGGTACGCTTGAAAATCAATTCGCCGCTGTCATCTCCGTACCAGAGATAATATTTGATATCCAAAGAATAACGGGCCTTATCGATCAACATTAACCGCTGATGCAAAGATTCGGCATTGTTGTCCAGCAGCAAAAAACCGGATTTGCGGGTGCCGTGCATTTCAGCAAATGCCGCCTCAAGATCGGCGAAGGGGCCATCTTTTCCCGGCGATAGGGCATAACTGGGTTCAGTTTCCGGAACTTTCTTCGGCGCGGTGCTAGTGGTACAGGAACATACGGATACCATGAGGATCAATATTAATGCAAATTTTGATAATTTCATATAGGTTCAATGCCTCCTTTCTAGAAACTGGGTCTATACAGAAGGTTTCAGGTGTCAGTGTTCAGGTGTCAGCTCAGCCGCTGGCCTCAAAAGTTTACCCGCCTATACTAGAAAGACAGGGCGAAGCGATACAACAAATCTTCAATATTCAATTCCGGCTTTTCCGGGTTGGGATTTAGCACCTCGCCTACCTGACATCCCTGGCCCAGACCTAACCTTGCATGAAACTGGATGATAGGATAATATTGGGATCTCTTGCAGCGAACAGTGAGAACCCTTCATATCGCGCCAGGGCGGGCTGAAACCTGACACCTGACCCCTTTAAATTGCTCTATTTCTGATTTTCTATAATATTATTCCAGAGATAAACGGCATACAGCAGCGGTACATGATCCCTAAACACCGCCGGGACAAACCCCGCCAAAGAATTTTTCTTTGGCGGGTTGGTGGTTTTCTGACCGTATGTCTCATCTGGCCGCTTTTTAATCGAACGCTCCTTTTCAATCATATGATCCCATAAGGTTCCGTCATTATCAATAAACTTTAGCTCGCCAACATGACGGTATGCGCCTTGTGGTGGAACCCGTGCAACGATGTCATCATTGTTGACAATTCGGTAGGTAATTACATCATATTTTTCCCTAAAAGCCTCATTGCCCACTCTGGGAGAACCGAAGGTATAGACTCCCTGCACGTGGCCATAGCGGCCGGCACAAAGCGTTGCAAGGGCAGCCCCCAGGCTGTGTCCCGTCATCCATATTTTGCACCCCTTGCCATCGAGCTGTCTGATATAAGGGTAAAGATCGAGCCATACTTCCTCCAAGGCGTTCTTAAATCCTCGATGGACTTTGCCACCCTGGGGCCAATCCGTCAACCGGATATCCACATCTGCCTTAAAATCTGCGATGATCTTATTCAGATCAAACGTTTCTTGTTTTTTCCAGATCTCACTGCCCCTGAAGGCAACTATGGCGACTTGAGCATTATGGGCCACAAAGCACTGGGTGCTTTGTTTATCGAAAAATCGGACTTGCGGCAGACCGACTTTGCTGAATCGGGCCCTAACAAAGTCTTCGTCCGCGTACACCAGCGTGGACGCCTCGGCCAGCCACCAGGCATTGATCAGGCTGAATGCTGTCATGTGCACTTGAAAGGGATATTCCTGATAACCCTGAAAATAATCATAATCTGTAAAGGGTGGAGAAAGGTTTTTAAAGGTAATCCCGGGAATTTCCTTTTTCACGGGTTGGGACACCGTTTGAAGCTCATCCTGGGCCATGGCAGATATAATTCCGCCGCCCTGGAGCAGTATTATGAAGATCATTAACAACGTGGCTTTAATTTTCATCTGGTTTTTATTCCGTTGAACCAACTTTTAGTAGCAATTGAGGAATAAAAGTGGGATTGATTGTCATAAGAAACATTGCCATAGAACGCATGATTTTCACCAGCCCAGCCGTCGGCCAAAAAAACGGCCGGTTTAGTCAAAAAAGAAACTTTTGGGGCTTGGTTCCGAAATCGGCCGTTGTTGGGTTTCGCTATTCGCAATAACAGCGGCAAAAAGTAGGTTGGGTTGAGTGCAACGAAACCCAACAAAGCCTGGCGTAAGCTAAACCCAACCTACCAGATGCAAATTAGCCCAGGATAAACCCAACCCTAACTTTTGAAATGGTACCGGTTCCATTTTCGATTAAATTGACCGCCCTTCAAAAGCCTTAATAATTTTCAGGCCAGCGGCGGTGCTGACACCCCTGGCCCAGACCTAACTTTGTATGAACCTGGATGATTGGACAATATTGGGTTCTCTTGCAGCGAACAGCGAGAACCAGTCATATCGCGCCAGGGCGGGCTGACACCTATATGAATTATTTATTCTCACCATATCTATTCTTCCAATATCAATCCAACCCCTACCTTGCAAGTTGCCACCCTCGCAAAACTCCATGAGAAAGGAAGACAGAATTTCTCTGTGCCGCCTGCCCGGACGGCGTCAAACATCGTTTTGGCGACGAACTTACTGGCACCGCCATCTAACAATCCATTTTGAAATTTTTGATCAACTCGTAAGCGCTCCTCCTCATTGCCCGGGTCGCCATAGGCATATCCCAGATCATGTCTGAGACAGATTTCTACTAAAGTGGGGACCTTGATGAGCTCGCTTACGACTGCGGTAGGGGTCATTGAACATCCGTCAAATTTCCATTCTTTGAAATGATCCGGATTGTCTTCAATTCGTTTTACAAGGTAATTGAAACCGTAGTATTCACAAAGCGCTGAAGCTTTCTCAGTTGTGACAATATCACCGATCTTCGGCAGTTCGGCTATAATTTTTTTCTCATTCACACTATCATTAGAAGCCTTTGCTTGATTCGATTTCCCCGAACTCGCGAACAGAACACCAAACATTAGGCCAATAAGAAGAAACGGACATATGCCCAATAAAGTAGTGTATAAGCTAAAGCGATATCTATTTTCTTGCATAAAAAGACCTCAGTATCTAAAAACTGTATTTAACGGTAAAAGTGCAATCGGAATAGCAGGTAAAAGCAGAAATCGAAAAAAAAATTAGTGTCCTCAATCACAGCTTTGTACCAGACAAGCACTCATAATCGTAATCTCTAATTCGTCATTTAACCTCTGATTAACCTATTGTTTTTGTGTGGCTTTTGCATCTTCATCAGTCTGAGCCGTCGCGATCACAGCCGCTGCACCGACCTTCTCTATCAATTTTTTATCAGATGTGCCGGGTGTCATTGCGCCTTCATCCTTTTCCCCCCTTGACTCTCTTTCATCGTCGTCTGGTGGGATATAAACAGTCACGTTGCGATGGGCAAACTCGATGCCTTCTTCTGCGAAGGCTTCTTGCATCAGTCGATACACTTCTTTTCGAATATCAAACTGATCTCCCGGGGCAGTTTTGTACTTGACCCGCATGATCATCGCAGAGTCATCCATTGCTTTAACGCCCTGGGATTTTATTTTATCGAGAAGTTTCGGGCCCAGATCCTCATTTTGCATAATCGGTTCATATACTCTCTTTTTTATAATTTTTCTAACCTTTTCCACGTCGGTGTCGTAGCGAACACGAAAATCAAGTTTGGTAATGATATAGTCACGGCTCATATTGGTCACCGTGCCCATATCGCCGAAGGGTATGGTGTGCACGGGACCTCGTGGGTTGCGCAGTCTCAACGAGCGCAAGGATATATGTTCCACCGTGCCTTTCTGGCCGCCGGTTTCGATGTAATCGCCGACCCGAAACGCATCATCAATGAGAAAGAAGACCCCTGCAATGATATCTTTTACCAGGGTTTGGGCACCGAACCCAATGGCCAAACCGACCACCCCGGCGCCCGCCAGCAGCGGGCCGATGTTTATCCCCATCGAGGAGAGAAAAAGCAGGAACACGATGGCGAAAAACACGCCCACAATCGTTTTGCGCAACAAAAGGAGCAAGGTTTCACTGCGGGAGC
>JASFFJ010000718.1:0-4021 GCA_050124355.1 Desulfobacterales bacterium
GTCGTCTTTCTTACCGGCGCCTTCCACGATAGTGGTGTTGTCCTTGTCAATCTTAATTATTTTGCAGCGACCAAGATCATTGATGGTCACGTTTTCCAGTTTGATGCCCATGTCTTCGGAAATCATCTGCCCGCCGGTCAGCACGGCGATATCAGCCAGCATGGCTTTGCGCCGGTCACCGAAACCAGGCGCTTTTACGGCTGCAATTTTTAAAGTCCCCCGCAGCTTGTTGACCACCAAAGTGGCCAGGGCTTCGCCCTCCACATCTTCGGCAACGATCACAAGGGCTTTGCCCTTTTTAGCGACCTCTTCCAGCAAGGGCAGAAGATCTTTCATGCTACTGATCTTTTTTTCGTGCAGCAAGAGGTACGGATCTTCCAGGTTGACTTCCATTTTTTCCGGATCGGTTACGAAATAAGGGGAAAGGTAGCCGCGGTCAAACTGCATGCCTTCGACGATCTCCAGGGTAGTCTCCATGCTTTTGGCTTCTTCGACGGTGATAACCCCTTCTTTGCCGACTTTTTCCATGGCCTCGGAGATCAGATCGCCGACCATTGGATCGTTGTTGGCGGATATGGTGCCGACCTGGGTAATCTCCTTTTTGTCCTTGGTGGGTTTGGACAACTTTTTTAATTCTTCAACCACGGCAGCAACACCAGTGTCGATTCCTCGTTTGATCGCCATGGGACTTACCCCGGCGGCCACCAGTTTCTGCCCTTCACGGTAAATGGCACGCCCTAAAATAGTGGCGGTGGTGGTACCGTCGCCGGCCATGTCACTGGTTTTGCTGGCAACCTCTTTGACCATCTGCACACCCATGTTTTCAAATTTTTCGGCCAATTCGATTTCTTTGGCCACGGTAACCCCGTCTTTGGTGATCACCGGTGAGCCGAAGGACTTTTCTAAGACCACATTACGGCCCTTCGGACCCAGGGTAACGGCCACGGCATCGGCCAGGGTGTTGACACCCTTCAGCAGATGATCGCGGGCCTTGGAACTGTATGAAATCATTTTTGCAGGCATTTTAATTCCCTCCTCTTTTATTCAACGATGGATAATATATCATCTTCTTTCATAAAAACATGCTCGACACCGTCAAGCTTGATATCTGTACCGGCATACTTGGCAAAAAGAATCCGGTCACCTTCTTTGACTTCCAGCGGAACACGTTTGCCGTCATCTCCCATTTTACCGGGGCCGGCCGCAACGACTTTACCTCGCTGGGGTTTTTCTTTCGCCGTATCGGGAATAATGATCCCGCCGGCACTTTTTTGTTCTTCCTCCTCTCTGATGACGAGTACTCTGTCATTTAAGGGTCTGATTTTCATTTTACTAATCCTCCTTTAATGATTGACATGGTTGTTTTTCTTGGCTGCTATCGGAATTACTCAAAATGGGTTTGAAGCTTCTGACATGTATGAGTTTGGCGCCATCCAAACGTTCCGTGATTTTACCTTGTATCCCAACACTGTTATGGAGTTGGTTTAACAATTCGCTTTCCATTCGGTTGTGCGCAACAAGATATAAATCTCCCGAATGCGTACGAATGGCAATACCTGTAATTTTGCCGCTATCATTCCTTTTATTCGGTACGACTTCCCCTTTAATGGTGTTTTTACTGACTGCCTTTTTCATGCCCAATTGAACAATTTCCCCTGTTTGATATTGAATTTTCCTATTCAGTGCTAAGATTGGATTCGTGTAGTCCAATGGATTTTAGCGGAATCCGGCAGAATTGGACTGTCAATTACTATGCTTGCCTTGGTGAAATTTTAGTTTACATAGCCAGCGTTAGATGGACTTTCAAAATACTGCTTTTTGCGGCGGCCGACAAACTCTAGCAGTGCCTGTTCCAGCCCGTCATCGATTGGCGGCTTGGTATATTCTGCCAACCGTTACCAAAACCGATTGCCATAGCGACTCCAGGCATCCGGTTAAAATAAACTGACCCGATGGCCCAATTTAAGTCGATTAGACTTTTAATTGCTTGTTTGCCGAACAGCTTTTAAAGTGCAATAGACGTTCCAGATTTATAAAAAATTGATATTACATATTAAATATACTTTGTCGGATTAAAAACAGGAACTGGTAAGGCTGGATCGAAGATCTAATTCTTTAGCTGGAAAATATAATTTGGCGGGAATCCGAATTACATTCTGAAATTATTGTATTATTAAAATCAGAACTCTTAGTTCCGATTTTAGCCCATATCGGAATTACGAAGTCCTATATTTTAGTCAATGTTTTTCAAAATACTTGGATTCCGTTAAAATCGATGGGGTTTTTGTTGGTTTATCTTATCTTAATTAAATTTTTTTCAATTTTTTAATAGGTTATGACTGTGGCATCATAATTGCTAAATATCGGTTAGCATAGGTGCCGCATTTAAAAATGAGCGAACAACCACATGGCATACGCTACCCCCTTTGGGCTTTCGAAGCCAATAATTTTTGGCATCTTATTTTGATACGGCGGCATTTAGCGGCATTTATAGGTGGAGCCGCATGGCCGAGTATCGATTCCATATAACGAAGGAATGTCAAATGTATAATTTCTTTAGTGATCAAAAAATAAAGGCTGTAAATGGGCTCAATTTACTCACAAAAAACGAATACAGAGATATTCACCAAGCAACGTTGCAGGTATTGAAGAAAACAGGTGTTTTTGTCGAGGACCAGAAAGCCCGGGAGGTTTTCGGCAGCTGTGGCGCCCGGGTCGATGAAAAAAACATGATCATCAAACTACCTTCCCCTATGGTTGAAGATGCCATTGAATCGGCCCCGGCAGAGGTGACGCTTGCCGGCCGCGATCCGAAACACGACATTCTCCTTAACAACAACGGAAGTTCATATCTCAACTTCGGAGGCGGAATTAACGTCGTCGATCCATACACAGGGGTCGTGAGACAGTCCACAAAAACGGATCTGGCAGCTAGCGCCCGACTGTGTGATGCCCTGAAAGAAGTAAACCTATATTCACGGGCAGTTTACCCTCTCGACCAACCACAAAAATCACTACATCTGCATACCGCCGAAGCCTGTTTTAACAACACATCTAAACCATTTTTAAATGGACCGGAAAGCGAATGGGAAACGAAAAAAATTATCGAAATGGCTGCAGCAGCTGTAGGTGGTGAAGAGAAACTAAAAGCAAGAAAGCCGATCGTGTTTATCTCAGCTGTATCAAGCCCCTTGAAATTGTCCCGCAAATTTTGTGAAACCATCATGACATCCTCCCAAGCAGATTTTCCTACCTTTATCGCCTCCATGGCAATGGCCGGAGGTACAGCTCCGGTGCACCTTGCCGGTGTGCTGGTACAAACCAACGCCGAAATTTTAGCCGGCGTTGTTTTAGCTCAACTGGTCCGTAAGGGCATACCGGTTGTTTATAACAGTTACAGTACCGCCATGGATTTGCGGTTGGGCACCTCACCCCTGGGGTCACCCGAAACCGCTTTGGTCGGTGCCTCGGTGGCGGGACTTTGCCGATATTATCAGCTGCCGTGTCTGGTTCCCGGTTTATCATCGGACAGCAAGCAACACGGTTCCCAGGCTGCCTTTGAAAAGGCTATTACCGGGATGGCAGCAGCAATGGCCGGTGCCAGTATACTTGTCGGTATTGGTGGGCTGGAAACCGGGCTGACCTTTGACTTCGGCCAGGCAGTTTTGGATGATGAAATCGTTCGGATGATCAAACATCTCAAGCAGGGCATTGAGGTAAAGGCGGAAACACTATCGATAGACCTGATTGACGAGATCGGACAAATGGGTAATTATTTGAGTCACGAAACAACGTTTTCTAAAATGAAATCCTTTTCGCAGACCCATTTGTTTGATCGAAATAACAGGGAAGATTGGGAAAATAACGGCAAACCCGACAGCTATGCCAGGGCGCTCGCACGGGCCATCGAATTACTGGAATCCCACCAGCCGGAACCATTGCCAGCAGGAGCCGCCGAGCGTATCCAGGATATTGTAGTGGAGGCTGAAAAGGAAATAAATACTTCAAACACCGGTCATTT
>JASFFJ010000719.1:0-4018 GCA_050124355.1 Desulfobacterales bacterium
AAAAAATACACAGGGAACTGAGTTTGGGATATTTTTGGCATTTCCGTAATCTTACAAAAAGATGCCAAAGGCTATGCCCCGTGTGGGTGTGGGGAGTGTAACGAGAAGCTATATTTAGAGATCTATCAAAATCAACCCCTAAATTCAGATTGGTTAGTTCACTTTCTAGTTCCTGCATCACTATTTTGGAAAAGCATCGGCTATACATGAGCCACTATTCTGGCCTTCAGTTCGAAGGACCATCTTGATGCGTGGTTGCGGCGACGAAATATAGCGGAAGGCTATACGATGCCGATTCAAACCTGCTGGGAACTTGCTCAAAAATGGTACGCTGGCCGACTTGAACATGACTGGCAACGCCCGGATCAAAATAAAACACAACAGCTTTTTCACAGCCTTGGTCTTAAGGGTGATTTTTGGAATCTTGCTTAAATCAGCTGATAGGCGCGAGAAGAAGGAGGAAAATATGTCATTAAAAAACCAAAAGATAATTGTCGTTGGCGGAAGCTCCGGAATGGGTTTAGCTGCGGCTCAAGCCTTAGCGAAGGCAGGGGCCGCTGTGGTGATTGCCAGCCGCTCCCAGGAAAAATTAGATACTGCCAAAAAAAGCATTTCGGGTGACGTGCAAACCTACCGCCTGGATTTTACAGACGAACCCATGGTCGACAAATTCTTTACAAAGACCGGGAAAATAGATCATCTGGTGGTTGCGGCGGCCGGCACTCCTGCCTGGGGTACTTTTTTAGAGTTGGACATGGCTGCATTGCGCAATGCATTTGATACCAAGTTTTGGGGACAATTTTATTGCACGAGGCATGCTGCTTCACACCTGCGCCCAGACGGCTCAATCACGCTCTTCGTCGGTGCTGCCTGCCGCACCGCGATTCCGGGGACGGCCGGATTGGCGGCTGTCAATGGCGCTATCCTGCAGATGGTCTATACTTTGGCCAAAGAGCTCGCACCCCTGCGCGTCAATGCAATTTCGCCGGGTATGGTGGATACGCCGGCCTTCGATTGGATGAATCCGGAGCAAAAGCACGCCATGTTCGAACAAACCGGCAACAATCTGCCAGTAAAACGGATTGGAAAACCGGAAGAAATCGCCGAAGCGGTTGTATTCCTCGTCTCAAACGGCTTTGTCACCGGTACAGTATTAGATATCGACGGAGGCGCCAGGTTAAGCTGAACCGGGGTTAATCAAGTAGCTGCGCCACCCCGACTATATTGTCCCCACCGAAGCCCTGGGCCTTGGCTTGCCCATAGACGGATCTCACAACATCCAATACCGGTAATTTTAACTTTGCATTTTCTGCGAGCTTCAAACCATAGCTGAGATCCTTTTCTACCAACTCGATGGGAAACATCGGATCATATTTCTTGGCGGCCATCAGCTTGCCGGCCATTTGCATGGCCGGGCTGGTCGTGGGCAGGGTGTTTAAAATTTCCACGGCGTTCTCCGGAGCAATTTCCAAACGCTCCAGCATTGCCAACATTTCGGCCCAAATGGCCACTTGAACGCTGTATTGGGCATTCACTGCCAATTTCATCGCCGCTGCAGACCCCACAGCACCCATGTGATGAACTGCACGGGAAGTAGCTTCAAGCAAAGGTTTGATTTTTTCCAGAACCGATGGATCACCGCCTGCCAGATATATCAACTGACCCGCTTCGGCTTGCGGGCGTGTCCCCAGTACCGGCGCTTCAATAAAAGAAACCCCGATTTCAGAAATTCTACCCGACAGCTTCAAGATCCAGTCCGGCGAAAGCGTACTGGATTCAATGGCGATGGCGTCGCTGTTGAGGCCATGTATGGCTCCGGCACCCTCAGTCAACCACACTTGCTGTGAAGCATCATTATCCCGCACCATGGACACAACCACTTCGGCTCTAAGCGCTGCATCTCTTGGTGTTGCGGCAATCTCTACATTTTCATTCTTGAGTGCCTCAGCTTTATTGGGAGTTCTGTTCCAAACAGTGACTTGATATCCGGCTTTAAGCCATCTGATGACCATGCGACTGCCCATCGCTCCCAGACCCAGCACCGCTATCTTAGTATTCTGATTCATGCGCTTCTCCTTTTGTTATTTGGTTATTGGTTCAAGTAGCCAAAAACATAATTATCAGGAGCAGTTTAGTAAACAGCATTATCGCATCACCTTGAAATCCTATCTGACGTGTTTAAGCTATAATGGTGTGTCTATAGTGCTGCGCTAATCATCAAGCAAGATTTTCACTTTCGATGATCATCAACAGTAATTTGATTCATGTTGTCGATACCGTATTGATGAAATCAAAATAAGTCTGAAATTCGATATTTATTCATTGTAACCCATTGAAATCAGGAGCTCTGAAAGATTATATCTGTGCTTTTTGCGCCTTTTTGCGGCGATATCAGCCTTGCATCGGAGACGACCATGTCAAATAAATATGAATACAGCAGATCTCTAATTTTGGCTGCCTGCGCACTCGTCTTGCTGTCCTTCGGATACCGTTCGGGTTTCGGGCTGTTTGTCAAACCTATTACCGAGGCAAATGGGTGGGGACGCGAGATCATTTCCATGGCGCTGGCCGTCCAGAATTTATTCTGGGGGATTGTCGCTGTTTTCGCCGGTGGGCTGGCGGATCGTTTCGGCAATCTAAAGGTGATCATAGCTGGCACGATCCTCTATGCGCTTGGTATGGTGCTGATGTCGGGGGTCGATAATCCATGGACGCTGAATGCCTCAGCAGGTCTTTTGGTGGGTGCCGGGGTGGCCGGCACATCATTTGGAATTGTTCTTCCGGCGATGGCCAGAGCTGTGGGTGAAAAACGGCGGCAATGGGCCCTGGGACTCGGCACAGCAGCCGGCTCTTTGGGTCAGTTTGCGGTGGTTCCGGCCGCACAGTTTTTAATTGATGCCTATGGCTGGATGACGGCATTGAATGTCCTGGCAGGTTCTTCGCTCTCGATGATTTTGCTTGCCATGCCGCTGGCGCCTTACTCAGGAAATCTTCAGGTGGAAAAAAATAACGAGGGACAAACCGTTCCCGAGGCACTTCAGGAAGCTCTGGGGTACAAATCATTTTTGCTGCTTGTGATGGGCTTTTTTGTTTGCGGCTTTCACGTTGCCTTCATCACAGCGCACATGCCGGCCTTTTTGACGGGGGGAATAGCAACCAGCAATTAACCCTTTGATTTTCGATCTTCCTCCAGCTTTTTCAGATCTTTTCGCATAATTTTCCCGGTGGCGGTCATGGGCAATTCGCTGACAAATTCAACCTCCCGCGGATATTCATGGGCGGCCAGCCGGGTTTTTACAAACGCTTTGATATCTTCCGCGATTTTCGGTCCTGGCATCACGTCCGCTTTGGGCACCACAAAGGCCTTAACAATCTCGGTACGCAGGCTGTCCGGGCTGCCGACAACTGCCACCATGGCCACGGCCGGGTGTTTCATCAGGCAGTCTTCAATTTCAGCCGGCCCGATTCGATAACCGGCGCTGGTGATAACATCATCCGTGCGACCGTGAAAACAGAAGTAACCGTCGTCGTCTTTTCTGGCCAGATCACCGGTTAGAAGCCAGTCTCCGATAAATTTTTTACGGGTAGCCTCCGGCTTTCGCCAGTACTCCAGAAACATGACCGGATCGGGACGCTTTACCGCAATTTCCCCGACGGTTCCAGGCCCCACCGGATTTCCCTCCTCATCAATAACATCAACAGTATGCCCCGGGATAGCGCGCCCCATGGATCCGGGACGGATCTCCATGACATCCGCGCAACAGCCCACAATGAGATTACACTCGGTTTGACCGTAAAACTCGTTGATTGTCAGTCCCATCACGTCTCGCCCCCAATCGAGAAGTTCCTCTCCCAGGGTTTCGCCGCCGCTACCGATGCTGCGCATATGGAAGCTGTAACGGCTATTGGGATTTTGCACCTGCCGCAACAGTTTTAAGGCGGTGGGCGGCATAAATGCATTGCGTATCTTGTGTTTGGCAATTAGATGGAAGGCTTCTTCCGGGTCAAACTTTTTGGC
>JASFFJ010000720.1:0-4015 GCA_050124355.1 Desulfobacterales bacterium
GCCCAGCGCCTCTACCTGGAGACCTTTGCCGCATAGAGCGCTTGTCATAAACATGTTCCGATCGAATCTCGTCCGGACACGAGAAGCCTTGACGCAACTCTAACTAAAATTTCCACCTACAAGCGCTCTAAATAATAAATATATTTGACGTGCTCTTCAGTCACTTCATCCTGTGAGTTTGATTCCTCTGAAGAACTTTTTTTGCTGGCCTTTTCATCTTAGCGCAGGCATTTTTGCCCGCCCGCCACCAGAAGCGCATGGTGGAGTTCGGCGAGTGGCTTTGCGGCAGCGCCGTCAAGGCAGTGCCGCACCGGCAAGTATCATCACATTGGTCCAGCACTAGGATATTTGTAATCAATTGTCCGTTTTATCGAATGAAAAAAAGCCTGTGTTTGGTGAATCTATACGCAGGTGACAGCCTCAGCAAAATGATTGGTAAGCCGAGGACTCCGACCATTAGTGCTCGGTCACAGTAATGATTTCCAATCCGAGCTATGCGCCGATAGTGTGCCCAATTATGAATAGCAGATGTATCCATGAGTGCTGGCACTCTCAAGGATCATAATCTATGCATAATTTTACAATGCCATCCAAAACTTAACCATATACCAATTCTAAGCATCAGTTAGACATCAAGATATTGTGGTCGGCAAAATTTAGTTGAAACGTGTGATCACGTATGTATACCCCTCGTAAAATATCCTTCAGTAAAACTGTGCTCACTCCAACAAAGGTTTAAGTATCAGGGACCTTAAAAATTTAAGATATCATTTTTCTCCGTTGTCAGGACTGAATTTCGATTAGCTATTTATCAACACCTTAGCAACACCCCCAAGCTTTGAGATATCCAATTCATATCCTGCAGAGGGGCAGCGTATAAACGCCGCTGCCTCACAAATTGTCAGAGAGAATTTTGATAATCATTCATTTTTAGCGGTATTTTCACAAAAACAACACGGTGATAGAAATGCCGCCAACAACCATCAGGGCTATCCAGTCCCGTTTGCTTGCAGCCAGTTCCGGATCCGTGCGGTGTTCTGTGAAAGCTCTGGCTTCCAAAGCAATGACCAAATCATCTGCGCGTTCAAAAATTCGGCGCATTAAGGGGAACCCAAATTTTGTCAACCGGTATACGGGATTTTTTCTATTTTCTACTGCCCGAGCCTTCAGGGCGGCCGATGTTGCGCCGGCCTGATTGAAAATTACCGGTACAAAGCGCAGGATTAATCCCATCATAACGGCAACTTTTTTTTCAGGAATAAAAGGAACGGGTTTTAAGAACCACTGGACGGCAGCTTTAATGGTCGCCGGCGAGGTCGTTGATATAAATGTAAATCCCAGCAGCACAATAAGGGCCAAGCGCCAACAGACCACAATACCATTGTAGATGCCCTGCCTGGAGACGGTAATATAGTCAAGATCGACTAACGGGATTCCGTCGGTCGCGAGCACCCGGGCCGCAAAGATCAGCAATAGCAACATTAAAAAATAGCGTATCTCCTTCAATCCGGAAAAAAGGGGCAGACGAATCCGGAGAATGATTCCCAGCAGTAGGAGCGTTAACAGTCCAAGCCCCCATAAATATGCGTTTAAACCAACCAGACTGATCACTATGACAAAAGCAATTTTAAACCGGGCATCCAACCGATGCAGCATTGAATTGCCGGCAATGTAACGAAAGGATGTTAATTCAGCCACGATTGGGGCTCCAGGCCCAGTTGGCAATCACAGGGTTTGCGAACACCGAAGGTTTCAAGATCGCATAGGAGTTCAACCGGCTTCCCATCCCTGACAATTTCGCCGGCTTGCATGATGATCAGACGATCGCAATGGGCGATAATCTTCTCCGGGTCATGGGTCGTTACCACAATGGTACGTCCGGATTGTTTTAGGGCCAGAATGTGTTGCCGTATCTGCTTGACACCCGGATAATCCAAACTTGAAAAGGGCTCATCAAAAACGATTACGCGCGGTTCCATGGAGAGGATACCGGCAATGGCAAGCCTTCGCTTTTCGCCCCCGGAGAGAAGATGCGGCCGCTGATCAGCAAGATGTTGCAGCCCGACAACCTGCAGCGCTTTCTCAACCCTTTTTCTGACCTCACCGCGCGCCAGGCAAAGGTTTTCCGGCCCGAAGGCCACATCCTCGTATACGGTTTCACCAACTATCTGACTGTCGGCATCCTGAAATATCATCCCCACAAATTGTCGCGCCATTAATAAATCTTTTTCAACCGGGACACCAGCCAGGCGGACGACCCCATCACTTGGCGAAAGCAGCCCGTTTAAATGCCTTAGCAGGGTTGTTTTGCCCGATCCATTGTGCCCGACAATCACCACTAGTGATCCTTCCTGAATACCCAGGTTGATCTTCTTTATACCGATGGTGCCGTCGCGAAAACGATGGCTTAGGTTTTCAATTTCGATGATGTTCATCTCGGGTTGCGGGTTGCGGGTTACGGGCAACAAAAGCATAGAGCAAAGGGCTTAGCGCATAGAGTAAGACATTGCTTAGGGGAAGATGCGCAAAGGATCGAGAGACATTGCGGATAAATATGGTTAATTGAGTTGATTGAGTAAAAATAAAACCTGACCTCCGTCTTCCAATCTTTCCGACTTCCGACTTCAATCTTCTGTCATCTGATCTCTGTTTTCTGTCCTCTGATATCGAGTTGCGGGTTGCGGGTTATGAGTTACGGGTTTCGGGTTAGGGGTTGCGAGTTGCGAGTTACACGTTGATAGTGCAAAGTATTCTATTCGAATTTTTATTTTCGGCTTAAAGTACCATCGACAACAACTCCCATGTTCCAGTAACGTACCTTGGGCAAAATGTTAGGGTTGAACTAAAGGTCAACTCGGAACTCGTAACTTGCAACCCGGAACTCGTATGATCGGCCTTAAAGCTCTCGCAATCAAGGCTGCCGCGACAATTTTTAAGGCGTCGCCCACCAGAAAGGGATACATACCCACCATCATTGTTTTTGACCACGTCATGCCGGTCAGAATCTTCAACCAGGTTACGCCGCACGCGTACAGAACCACCGACGCGCAAATCATGGCCAGGATATCATAGCCCAATCGCTTGCCGGTTTTTTCAGAAATATATCCGGCAATAAAAACAGCCGGAAGATAGCCCATCAAATAGCCGCCGGTGGGTCCCACGATCCGGCCGATGCCGCCCAGTGCCCCGGCAAACACCGGCAGCCCGCAGGCGCCTGTCAGCAGATATACGGCAACGCTGGCGAGTCCCCAGCGGCTTCCCAGCAGAAGACCCGCTAGAAAAACGAACATATTCTGCAAAACGATGGGTACCGGCCCGATGGGAATCGCAATAAACGCGCCGGCGGCCATTAATGCTGCCAGCAGGGAGGCATACACCATCATTCGTAGCTGGTTGGTATTATTCATTATTGATGAAAACAATCTCCGTATACAATTTTTTTATGGCTGCCATCCGCAAGTTCCAACACCAGCGCACCGTCTGGTTCGATATCCACCGCGCGGCCTTCGGATACCTCTTTGTTGGTAACGATTTTGACTCGTCGGTTCAATGTAACGCTGTACTTTTTCCATTCCGAGATGACATTTTCAAACTTTGCCTGTTGCAGGCGCGGTTTGAATTCAGTCAGAAATCGGTCCAGCAGAGTTTTCTTTGATATTTCCCGGCCGACGATTTTTTTTAAGGAAGACGCGCCGGGTTCAGCCACGGATGGATCGTTGTTGACGTTAATACCCATACCGATATTGATAAAAAGGATCCGATCTGTCTCGGCCTCCAGCTCGGAGAGCATCCCCGCAATTTTATAACCGTCTACTAAAATATCATTGGGCCATTTGACGGCGGCATTGATTTGAAACAACTCGCGCAATACATGTGCCAGCGTCAACGAGGCCAAAAAATTAACCCTGGAACTCAACAGCACGGGAAGGTCCGGTCGCAGCACCATGGTAAAATATAGACCACCATCATCCGATCGCCACTGCCGCTTTAATCTCCCCCGGCCTTTGGTCTGCCG
>JASFFJ010000721.1:0-4011 GCA_050124355.1 Desulfobacterales bacterium
CATCTTTTTGTGTAGCTCTAAAATTGGTCTATGCGGATTTATGTGCTGATTGCTGCTATCTGGTTTGAGCTCCATATACAACCTTTTTTTCAGGTCAAAGCTTTTGTGATATCCGTACAAGGCAATTCTATAGGTGGTGTTTAGATTGCGCCTTCAAATCCACCAAAAAAATGAACCGTGATATTTTAGATTTGCTGACCAAACCCACCATTCCCGGAAACTCATATATTCAATGAGATAGCGGGGCTAACCGGAGTCAAATGAATATCCCAGTTTAATAAATTTTTGTATTAGCCATACCTAATATAAGATTTAATAAAATAGTTGATAAGCCTTACTTTATCTTTATTTCTATATCAATTTCTGGTGGTTGACGGGGGGGGGGTAGGTTATCACTCATTTCACCATATACTTCAGATCAGACGTAACTGTCGGATAGGACCACATGAATTCTGCGAGTTCGGTAGCTTTGATCTTGTATTTCATTGCAAGCGCCAATACATTAATCACTTCCGAAGAATTATGTCTTGCAAGGTGCGCTCCAAGGATTTGATCTGTATGCTTGTCGATAAGAATTTTATAGGCGCCATTTTCTTCACCGATTCGTTTAGACGAGGGCCAGTGGGTCGTTGTGCCCTGGTTCACACGAAAATCGAGCTTTTTTTGTTTCGCCTGCTCTTCTGTTAACCCTACTGACCCAATGCTGGGTATCGTGAAGACCACACTTGGTATTACGGAATAATCGACCATTTTTTTATTGCCGTTGAGAATATTAACAGCAGCTGTCTTGCCTTCCTCATCAGCCACAGGTGCAAGCATATACCGCGTCGCTGCGCAGTCACCGATGGCGTAGACTCTTTGATTAGTAATGCTTTGAAGAAATTCGTTCACGATAATGCCATGTTTTGAATTCTCGACGTTTCCATAGTTGCCTTCTATTACACTTAGGTTGGGAATGCGCCCGGTCGCCGCGATGATTAGATCTGCTTTGTAAATCGCATCTTTCGAACCACGAAGGATCAATTTGTTTTCTGTAGATTCAACTGAAAGGGGTGATTCATTAAGCACTACTCTGATTCCAGCGGCTTCACTGGCCGCAAGGACGGTTTTTACGATATCCTGATCGAAGGCTTTCAATGGTCGGGAAGATCGATGCAGAATAGTGACCATCTCTGCCCCGGCTCGAATGGCTATGTGAGCGAATTCGAAAGAGATATAGCCACCACCAATGAACACGATGCGATTGGGAAGATCAGGCATATTTAGAAAATGCTCGCTATCATTAACATGTTCGTCGCCCGGTATATTAAGACGTCGCGGCGTCGCACCAGTCGCCAGAATGAGGCTCTGTGCTTGCAATCTTTCGTGGCCGATTGTCACCTCATCCTCACCTGTCATTACGGCTCGACCGTGAAAGGTAGTGATGCCTTCTTGCTGCCAGTACTTGACCTCTGCTTCAGATCGACCGTCAAGGAAAGCATTCTTGAGGTTCTGAAGGGACTGCCAGTCCGTTTTCGGCGCAGCAACGATCCCATGGTCAACGAGGTGACTGGCCATGGCCACAGCCTCGGCATTGCTCACTAAATATTTTTTAGGTTGGCAACCGCGTAAAGCGCAGGTTCCTCCGTAAGGACGTTCATCCACAATAGCAACCTTTTGCCCTGCCTTGTTAAGTGATTCAACTGCATAGTATGCGGAGGTACCAGAGCCTACTACAACCGTATCGAATTTACGTATCTTCATATATTACCTATTCACCCATATGAAATCTTCATTAGAATTTAAGCTCCAGAACTAAACCCCCACCTGGACTTAGAGATCATAGTGGGTAGTCAAATAATTCAATGTATTTTAAATATGCTTAATTCGGCAGATATCATGGGTGCATGAAACTTCTACCGTTTTTCCTGCGAGAAACCGCATAAAAAGTAAAGTGACGCCCACTCCTAAAAGCATGGAAATGGAAGCAGGTAGCGCATGCGGTGATAAGCCTGGAAGGCTCTTAAAAATCAAAGTGTCGTTCCCCCCTGGAATCAGTACTGCTCCCGCACCCATCAATGACCCTCCAAAAAGATGTCGTGGCCCGGGTCGTATGCGACGCCATCGTAATCGTATTTTACCACGCTGCCATGCAGACAGAAGCATCCCGCCAAATAATGCCATAAACAAAATCAAATGGATTGTTACAGGCTTCTCAATGGAAAGCCAGAGTGATTGTACCTGCCGTTTTAACGCATTCGTGTAAGTCCAGGAATCATGAGCGCATAAAGCGCACCCCCACTGATTCCCATTACTAAAGCACCTGTAGACAGTCGATAATTTCTTGATAAAAATAATTGATTCCAATTGATTTCTTTAGCACGTGACCTCCAAAGTCGAAATATTTCCCAGATTATGAACAACCACAATAACACTATTGCTGAAAAAATCGCCGTTTTTGGTACCACCAAAAGCAGCGATGGTACTGTCTGACAGGGTTCGATTATAGGACCCATCACAGATAGGCATGCCACGCCAAGACAGAAACCTAAGAGTGTAGTAAGCATCCAAAGGTCACCACTGGCCAGATGGCTAAGAGTGGAAAAAGCACATCCGCCGTTGACTGCAGCCCCGACTCCGAATAAAAAACCGCCGATAATGGCTTCATCTGTTACAGCACAACTCAAATTTGACGATGCTGTTTCAGGTATGAACATCAGGATAGGCATGGAAATGGCCATAACCCATAGTACCGTTTTTAGCATTGCCACCAGCATATATGCCTTTTGGGAGCTAAAGATCTCAGCCATAGTCCTTACGGTGCATAGGCTGGTGCGATGGATCGCAAATCCCATTAGTGCTGCCAGCGATAACGAAATTGTATAAATAAGAGGTTGCATCGCAGCGCTATTTTTGCCTAATACTTAATGGCAAATCGTCCAATATCACTTTGTCTGGTATTTTAACAGAATCCTCTGCCGTAATTGTCAACTCAAGATGCATTAGCAGATATATTATTTGACTAGCGTCATTCCTCCGGCGCATTTTTTTCGTCTGCTTCAAAGATAAGAGCCTCGCCATTGTTGCAAAATCGTTTGCCCGTGGGAGGCGGTCCGTCTTCAAATACATGTCCATGATGGCTATCACAAACAGAACAATGGTATTCGATGCGCGAACGAAATAGCTTGGTATCTTTTTTCGTTTCAAAAACACCGGGCAAAGTTTCGAAAAAACTGGGCCAACCGGTACCGCTGTTATATTTCATGTCTGATGTAAAAAGCGGTGTTCCGCAGCCAGCACATTTGTATATCCCCTTATCTTTAATTGCATGTAGTGGGCTGGAAAATGCACGTTCAGTCCCCTCTTTTCGCAAGATCCTATATTGCTCCCGCGTCAGCTTTTGACGCCACTCATCATCAGTGAGGTTGATTTTTCTCATTTTCTTCTACCCTCCATTAGATTTTACACAGAGCATCCATTAAATTCTATAGGAATGAAGGCGACCAGCATACCTCCCAGCCTTAGTAACGCTTGTAAAGTTAGAATATAGTGCATCTTAATATGACTCGCAATGACTGATTTTATTAAAAGATGGCGTTAACAGTTTTGAGTCACAGTGATGATATCGCAAAATATTATGACGCTCTGAAAGCGCTTATAAGTTGGAGTAATGCGTAATTTGGAAAACGGCTGCCTTTTAGAAGCCTAAATCGATGGTCTTTTTCAACTAAGGTTTAAAATACAGGAAACTGATGATACATTGAGATGATCTAAACTTCGGAAAAATTATCAACCCCAAATTTAATCAATTCCTGGCAGTTGATTTCTGCCAAAATCTGAAATTCACAATTATTTCAGGCAGAAAAGCGATATCCTCAATCTTGCATCATTCTTTATCCTGTTTGAAATTCATACTCAACCATTTTTTTACTTCAAAATTATGTAAACATTCGAACCGGGCGTTGATTATCGCCGTGTGTGGACTGCGCTTTCAAATCCACTAAAAAATTGAATCGCGATACTTTAGGTTAG
>JASFFJ010000722.1:0-3989 GCA_050124355.1 Desulfobacterales bacterium
ATATCGTGCAGGTTCAGAATAATCTCCTGGGGTCGATCTTTCCGATCCCGCAATATGCTGGAACTGATCAGTATGCTGCGATCATTGTTTTCTCCCGCCAATTGGATTTCTTGTGGGCTTCGATCATCTGGGTGTTCAAGGACCTGCTCTAGATATCCATTCAGCGTCGGATAATTAATCAACGTATTCGACGCCTGCTGGCCTTTCACCGGTCGGTCACCGGAAACATCCAGCAATCGGCCTGCGGCCGGATTCATGGTGGATATCTTTCCGGTCATATCCAGGGTGAGCAGACCGTCGTTCATCGTGGTCAGCAGTTTTTCAGTATAGCGCTGCAATCGTTTTATTTCCCGCAGTTGTGTTTCAAGCTGCTGCCGGTGGGCGATAATTTCTCGGATCATCACATCAAAATTGGATGCCAGTACTTGCACTTCATCACCGGTGCGGACCCGAATTTCCTGGTTCAGATTGCCACGGGCGGCTTCCTGGGTCACCTGGACCAGATTGTCCAGGGGCCTGGTGATTCGACGGGCGGTCCAGGTAGAGATCAGAGTCCCAAAGACCAGGGCGATAAAACCGATGATCAGGATGACCCATTTTATCTGACCGATTTGCAAATACATCGGAGCAAGGGACAGTCGCACCCGAACCATGCCCCAGCGTTCATTGCTCCCGGGAGGAAATACCGGAACCGCGATATCCAGGGCCGGCTGTTTATCCGTTTCCAAAGTGACGGGCTGAATGATCGGCTGTTGGGAGGTCAGGATGTTGCGGCTGATGCTATCGTCTAAAAAGGTGTTTTGCAAATCCGGTCTGCCGCTGAATCCCGCGACTTTTCCTTCCTTGTCATGAATGATAACACTAACAATATCGGGATCCTGAGCTGCCCGATTCGCTGTTCGTTCCAGTGCAACGTAGTTGTAGGTAAGCAGGTCGGAAATGGAAGTAGCTGCCAGGCTCTGGGCAATGGCCAGACCCCGTCCCTCCAGCTGCCGGCGGATGGTGCGACTTTGGAGAAAATCAATCACCACGGCCAGCGTGCTCAGCAAAAATACCAGCATACACGAGGTCATGATGATAAAGCGGTACCGCAGCGGGATAAATCTGGGACTTTTCAAGCTAAGTCTCATCGGCGTATTTCCGGGCCTAAACGAATAACTTCAGAAAATTATCGATGGGATTGACCCTTTAACCAAATGCGATACAGGGGCATGGTGTGGGCTCCCAGGGCACTGATCTTAACCCCTTGTACGTCGGGTTGATAGACGCGGTCGATGCTCAGATATAACAATGGAATGATGGGGCAGGCTTGCAGAATTCGCTTTTCGATCTGCTGATACTTGTCTGCACGCTGCACCGGATCGACGATCCCCCGGGCTTCAACCAGCATTCGATCGATCCGGTCGTCACGAAATCCGGTGAAATTGGTAGGGGAGTCGGAAGCAAACAAGGGAAATAAAAAATTGTCCGGATCTGGCATATCCGCTATCCAGGCATAGCGGTAGATTTGTACGGCATCTGATTGGATATATCGCTCAAATTCTCCCCAGTTGGTAATAAATTTGATGTCTACCGCTAACCCGAGCTGCTCCCAACGATTGCGAACATGCGCTAGTTCTTTGCGAGCAGAGGCGGACTGGGATGCGGAAACAATTTCGATCCGCTGGACGGCACCCTTATTGTTTTTCAAGGCCTGATTCATATGCTTGCGGGCCGCCGCCATATCATGCGCCAACAGCTCTTCCAGGTTCTGGTGCGCAGGCATACCCGGCGGCAATATGGACCGCGCCGGCTCGAACTGACCGTCGAGAACTTGTTCGGCCAACGTTATACGATCGATGGCCAGAGACAGTGCCTTGCGAAGCGCAGCATCTTTCAAAACGGGGTGATCGCTTCGGATCCCATAAAAATGCAAGCCAAGGGAAGGTCGATGAAACCACTGGAAGTCTTTTCGTTCTGAGAGTACTTGCCGAATATTGCCGTAGACCGGCAGCTCTTCCAGCCCCCCGGTTCGAAAATCGGATAACGCCCGGTCAATATTTACACCGGGGTAAATTCGGTACAAGATTTTAGCCAGATAGGCGTTACCGGCATAGTAATTGGCAAAACGTTCGAGTTGAATCGACTCATCGGTCGTCCAGGTGACGAATCGAAACGGACCGCTGCCCACCGGAGCACGGCCAAATTTTTCTTCATTATTTTCTACTTCCAATTTAGGTACAATGGCTGCCTGGTACATGCCCAAGGCGGTTAAAAACGGGACATGCGGTTCAATCAGGGTCACCGTAAATTCATGATCGCTGATGTGCTTGAGTCCCCGGATCGCATCGTTTAGCCGATTGCGATAAGCAGTGGCACCGTCGATTTTGAGCAGTTGGGGCAATATGGTCGGTGCTGGATCTACGCGTACAAGCCGGCAGATTGAAAATATCGCGTCGTCCGCAGTCACCACATGGCCGTTGTGAAAGCGGGCACCGGGTCGCAGAAAAAATCGATAGGTTCTGCCATTGTTTTCGACCTGCCAGGTCTCCGCCAGGCCCGGCAATACAGTGAGGAAAGGTCCGAATTGAACCAGACCTTCAAAGAGCTGGCGCACAACCGGAACTCCATACAGATCCTGCAGGTAAATTGGATCCAGCGTGCTGGGATTGTTCATCAGGGGATAGCGATAAACACCGCCGCGCTGAACAGCATCCTGTTGCCGGGCTATTTGGTTCTCCGTTGCATCTTGAGCATCTTCTTGCTGGGTGCAACCGGCAAACAGCAGTATAATACAAAAACTGCTTACAAGCCGCAAAAATGCAGTTATGACACAGGTTCTAATCGCTTCGCATAAAATCGTATTAATCATCTTAATCGGGGCGGGTCGATGATCCGGTTTGGTTCGATGCATTCAATCATAAGTTATATAATCTAAACTTTTATTGAAATCAAGAACCTTCCAATGGATGTTGATCCGCAACGCCGACAACACGCTTCGATGTCTCTTCCCACGGCACCCGCCGGCACGGTCACGGCGATACCACATAAAAAAACACAGGTCATGGGAACTGTGTTTTTTTCGTTTCGCAATAAAACGAGTTGGTTGGATCTATGATTAAAAACTGCCGCCGCCTACAGCCAAAACCGGCAAGGCATGAGTTGCTATGATGGTACCGATAACAAACAATTGAATTGCGAATTTTTTCATTTTTTTCTCCTTTTTTGATGGGGGTAGGTTTGGATGCAGGAAACACAAAAACAAATGCAACTATAGTTTTATAGTTTTCTATATAGCAAGGTGCATGCCAGTCAAGGTATATTTTTCTGTATGCCTATAACCAATTGAAAATTAATAGGATTTCAAATCGACTGCAAAATGGCGTCTCGATTAAACCAGACCGAGGCGCACATTCAGATATGCACCTTCTAAAGATCCGCATTTCTGGATCCTGGCCTTGGTCCACTCTAAAGAGATAATATGAGTGATTACGTTTGCCCCAGTGTTCAGGAGTCAGATTTCAGTTTTCCGCAACTGAATTCGATCGGCTATGCCAAATTCGCTCATAAAACAGGATTTCGTTCACCCGTGTTGCTTCAATTGCAACCAATTCAGTGTTCAGACCTCAGGCTTCGGTACTGACTGACACCTGAGACCAATGAGTACATTTGATCTATGGTAGAATCGATCATCTATGTCCTATCCCTGAGGACCCGGTTTTCAATGTTGGAATAAGATTTGTCGGGAAACCCTCTTACCAAAGGCATTTACCGGTACGTGCACATATTTCGGGTTGGTGCACATAAATTTGTGCAAAAAATTAGCAAGTTGTGATAAGAAAAGAGCAAACTCAGTGGATATCAATCCGAGAAGGGAGTCAGCACGTGGTAGATCAAACAACAAATTACCCTCGTATCCTCATTGTGGACGATGATGATGGCACGCGAGAGGCACTGGAAGTAATACTCGAAGATGATTATGAGGTCGCCAGCGTGTCCGATGGCCGGAT
>JASFFJ010000723.1:0-3979 GCA_050124355.1 Desulfobacterales bacterium
TTGAACAGTGGAATATTAATTATTGATCGGTAATTTACAAAGAATCTTTAACAGGGGGATACGACTTAGTTTTGAGAGGATAAAACCACCACGCGATACAGATACTCCCATTGGGACCTTTTTGTATTTTGGGGTAACACTAAAGCTTTTTCAACAATCAAATCCCATTTCGATTGGAAAAACTAATCCACAACAAAAATAGGATCAAAATGTTAAGATTTGCTAAATAAACCTAAAACGCACAGCCATTGTGGGTTTCCCCTGGCCAATCAACATTCTGGTGAAAGTGTGGATATCGTGCCCTATGATAACATTGGTTAAAATTTAGGGGAGTTGTTTATTAGGCGAGTCAATCTAAATTAGTTCGATGGTAAAATAGTGGATTCTTGTCTAAAAATATTAGCCACTCATATCTTTCGAATTTGCAAATTTTGAAAATTTTCTGCTTTAATCACCTTTTGTGGTAAGGTGAACGTCGCGTCTGTGTTGAAGCCCATGCTTGGCATAAATTCGGGCAACAGTCTCACTTTTCATGAATGTGAAGAATTGCTCTCCCCAAGGTCCACCATCATTGATCAAGCCCATATGAATTTTACTGATTAAATTTTCGGGAGGAGGTTCAGGGGCGGTCTTTGTGCCTCCCAGTGGAATGGTATCAAATTTGTCCGGGAAAATCCTCGTATAGCGCAGCGCCAAATGATAATATAGGATTACTACATCCGCTTGGCCTGCGACAACGGCTTCCGGCGCTTCCCGATGATGGATGCGCTGGCCGAATACCGCGGTTTTTCCAAAGACGGCCTGGCAAAAGGCGTCCCCATCCAAACCCTGCCGTTTCGCCATTCCCAATAGAGTTTGTCGGTAACCGGTATAACTGGTTTTCTCTGTCTCAGGATTTGAAATAAAAAGGCGTATATCCTTCTGCGGCATCTCATGATGAAATGCTTTTAAGGAATGCAAAAGCGCCATGTGGTGATTTCCATCGGAAAATACAACTAAATTCGCTTTAATTGGGTCACCGTGAAAATCTAACACACGGTTTGACACCGGTTGGTGCCATTGTTCAATTTTATCCTCAGCCAGGACCGTTTCAGATGGCCAATCCAAAACCATGGCACACCTCGCTGTTAAGGATCCATAATCTAATCAAATCCTTTTTGTAAAGATCGTAAAAGAAAGCAAATCGTGCGTGGTGAAAACATTGCGCATTATTCAGATGAGTTGTGTATTATGGTCGAGGCCATGCGTCTCGACTTTCTGGTGGGCTGCATGTAGACAATAAGGCCTTCTCAAAAGGACCCGCCTTGCCCGTCGACAATTTTAAGTTAGTCAGCTGCTGGATTGTCAAAACTCCTGGTAAGACGTAAATTTGATCTTGTCTGGATCCTGATCCAGATAAGGGAACAACACCTCATTTTCCCAGATTTTCCAATTTTCTGGATAGTCTGTCTTTTTGATTGGTTTGTTTATTGGTCCCCATAGGCTTTCCCACGCTTCTTTGCTTTCGTAAATCCAAACGGCTGCATATAAACCATGTCGAAAGCCTCTGATTCCTTTAACCAGATAGTAGTCCACAAGACCGGGCAATCGCAGCAGGCCGCGCTCCTTAGCGCAAAGGATTGCGTTCACAAATCGTCGTTCACTTACTCCAGGTATTTGTTTTTTTGGAGGAGACCCGTCACCACAACTTCCCTTTTCTATAAAGGCCTCCCGGTCAGCGCGAGATCAAAAGAAAGGGGAAATCCTACGCATCTGTTGGGAAACCAACGGCTCTATGAATCCTAACCTGCTAGATCAAATGATGGAGCTGGCTGTTTGCTCCGGGGCGGCTGCGTCAAGTTTGATCTAAAGGCATGGGATAAATATCTTCATGTTGCCTTAACCGGCTTGTCAGTACCTGCCGCAGTGTTTTGGTCAAACTTCTGTTGTTTCTCATAACATGGAATGCAAATTGGTTTCTCATACATTTGCTGGATACGCGATTCCATGACGCTCTCACCGCAGAACGCGCATGGTATTGACTCGCGGATTATTGCTGGTTCAGGTTCGGGAATAGAAGTTTGGCTCACAGAAAGGATGCGATCATTGGATGCTAACATAAGCCAATTGGTCAGGGCGATTCGGTCTTCATGTAAGCCTTCTGGAATTTGATTTCCGTGAAAATGCACACGGACACCCAAACGTGATGATCGGCAGTATATGGTATAAACGTGCTTCCCGTAATCGTGGAACAGTAAATTCCCCTTACCAAAGGTGCAGCCGGTAACACACTGCAGCGCGTCGACTCCGCAAGCATCATTTTCCACAATTGCTACCAACTCTTCGTCTTCAGCACGAAACGAATCAAGAGTTTCCATTGCGGCGGTCGCCATTCTGTAGCCTATGGCAAGCCCTGGACATTCATGTCCGTGAAACTGGACAATCTCATCGTATGTCATGAGATATCTCCTTTCGCCTTGAATTCGAATGACCGATCTTAATAATAGTGCAATCCATAAGTCAGTTTTTATTCAAGTCCCAATTTCCCTAAAACTACATGTCTCAGATGGAAATCGCAAGAATTTTTCCACGGTGATTCGGAAGGTAAGATTTAGGAATGTTGACTGAAAAATCTTGTCTCAAACGAGGCACACAACAAATAGTGTTAGGCCATTTTCTGGCAGAGTTGGAGATCTCTCTTTCAAATCCGTATAAAAATTGAACCATTATACTTTAGGCTGTGATTGGATTTTTTGTCATTTTTTTTGAGTGGGTTTACGCGGCGTAGACAATACGGAGAGGTTGTGATGTGTTAGGAACTGGATAAGGAGACAAATGCTCTTTATCTCACTTCGAGATAAGTGTTTTTTGAGTCAGAAACATGAAAGGAGATTCAAATGTCAGATCTAAAACGCGTTTTAATGAAAAGAGAGGAAATAACCTCGGATGAAGCCGACGATTTAATCAAGGCGGCAATACGAAACCGAAAATTTGGCGTTCTGCTGGAACAAAAAAGACAGAAAGCACATTTACTTCAAACGCCTGGACCTGGTCCGCGTTTGAACAAGCGGGCCGGTGGTAATAGCCTCAAAAACAAATAACGACCGACGCAACGAATCGGCGCCGGATTCGCATGGTGCAGGACCGTTGCGTGTCCGACAAACCGACCGGCTGGCGCAACCGTCTGTTTTTAAGGCTTGCCGAAAAAAACAGACGGTTGTGCAATCACATGATAAATCAAGCCCTTATCACCTAAATCTAGCTCAAATTTGCGACAGACAGCCATTTTTTTTTGGGGCTGACACACGGGGAGAAATAGAGGGGAAAAATAATTTACCGCAACCAAATCCCTTGTAACCGCTGGTTATCATCAGCGCTAATATATAGCGATTATCCTTACTCTTTATCCGCTATGTGGAGCTTCGTTTTTTAGCGATGCAGAGTAAAATCGCATTGACCATTTTTTAGATTAGTTCACAATTCGGATTAATCCATCGCTGCTAAGTTTACGAAGGGGAGGTTATATAAACATGAGCAACTCAAAGCGTACAGACACATTGGTGATGAATAAGGATATCTTTCTTAAATTACCAGCATTGGGTTCAACTCTGTTTCTCAATATCAAAACACATTGACATTATTTAGTTTTTCCATCATTATGATCCAGTATACTATTAATAAAGTGGATTAAATTCAAATTTGAACTGTGGTAATTTGCAGGTAAACTCAAATCTCGTTTACTCCGAATTCCGGCTCTGTATATGGATTTGTCTGATTGGAGGTAAATTGGAAAAATTCCGAATTATTTGGACAGATTATTTAATTTATCGAGCCAATTTAAGAGGTTACGATCTTGAAAAAATTGAAAAAATTTTAAGATATTCGGATGAACGGTATTTTGATGTCGCAACAAATCGGCTAATAGTGATTGGAAGACATAATAGTCGAATGGTAATGATTCCTTATGAAAGAAATGAAGACACCCTGACTCCAATCACCA
>JASFFJ010000724.1:0-3979 GCA_050124355.1 Desulfobacterales bacterium
TTTGAAGTTAAAATTGATGATCTTAAAATATGGGGAGTCGTGCACAAGTAGTTTTTTAAATGCTTTTTCCGAAAAATCATTTTCTTTATAAAGATTGAGCTGTTTCATCGTTTTCCTCCTAATCCGGTTCCGGTGTTACATCCGGCTCAACCTGATAGGCATTAGCCAGGCTGTTGGTGCCGCTAAATACATCCACCACGGCCATGATTTCAGCCACTGCTTTATTGTCCAGTCCGAGCCGCTTCACGGCGGCGCTGTGGGAGTGGATTCAGTACTGACAGTTGTTGGAAACGGATACCGCCAGGGCGATGATCTCTTTGGTTAACAGGTCGAGTTTTCCGGGTTTCATGACGGTTTTTAATTTCTGCCAGGTGGCTTCCAGATGATCCGGGTTATTGGACAGTGCCTGCCAGAAGTTGGGAACAAAATCGATTCCTTTTGTTTCTTTGATATCTTCATAAACCTCCTTGACTTTGCCGGTTGCTTCTTGTGGTGAAACAGTGCGAAAAAGTGCCATTTCAATACCTCCTTTTTTTATACAAGGGTTATGCGGTTCTGGGTTCAGAACGGAATGTTGAACTCTGAACTGCTCAATATCGAATACAACAACATCGGCATCCAGTTTCTCGCATAAAATTTCTTTTTGTTTAGGAACAAATCTCAGGAGCAAAAAGTATTACACATTAATTTGGGTGAAATCAAGCAGGGAAATTTCCAGTTTGTTGACGTCGGCTCTATCGATCCTATATTTTTACATATAAGCCGGCAAAAAAAGCCAGTCTGATCGCAGCGGAAACTTGGTGCAGTTGGATCATAGAGTGTTCAGAGTTCAGGAACAACGATTCTGCCCTGCACTAAACCCATGAACACTGAACACTTGAAACGCTCATTAAATGCAATACCCAATTGATAGGCGGTACTGCAGTTCGATGTTTGGCCTCATTAAGTTTCCTAAGAACCCTTGTCTACAGACAAACTGAATACAATAAGAAAGGAGGGACCTATGCGGCTTAAAGGTAAAACCATCGGGATTCTCGTCGGACCCGGATACGAGGACTTGGAGTTCTGGGTACCCTATATGCGCATGCAGGAAGATGGCGCAGAAGTTAAGGTGATTGGTACCAGAGCCGGTGGAGTTTATTCCAGCAAAAGCGGGGGGCTGACCGTCGAGAGCCAGATTGCTGCCAATGATATAACTGCCGACCAGCTGGATGCGCTATTGGTACCCGGTGGTTGGGCTCCGGACAAGCTTCGCCGGGATAAAGATATCATCCTGTTGGTGCAAAATATGAATGCGCAGGAAAAGATCCTGGGATTCATCTGCCACGCCGGATGGGTTGCAGCCAGCGCCGATATTTGCAAAGGCAAACGGGTAACCGGCAGCACCGGTATCAAAGATGACATGGAAAACGCGGGTGCCATATGGGTCGACGAACCGGCCTTGCGAGAGGGAAATCTCGTTTGGGGACGTGTGGTGGCGGACATTCCGGATTATTGTCGTGAACTGATAGCAGCGCTTGGCTGACACCTCAACTACATAATGGTAATATCCAGGCGTAATCGGTAGTACTAAATGATGACCACCAATTTATTATTAACTTAATTGGGGTATTTGTTTAATCATTTTCACGCTTTCTGAAAAAGATCAATGGGAGGCAATCATGCCGACATCGGAAGAACAGAAAGTTTTGCTTCTATTGGCCAAGGAGTGGGTTCACAGCGGACCACCGGGTATCCTCGACATAAGCGATATCGTCGCAGCCCTGGATCAAGCACCCAGTGTGACATTGCAAGCGTTAGAAACACTTTTCCAATCTGGCCTGGTCGATATGAATACCCTTAAAACCAGTGCGTATCTGACTCCCGAGGGATATGGCCAAGGCATCAAAGGCTGATTTATGATATTGTTTTCAACCAAGCACCCCTCTTCTTGCCTTGACATCCCACGATCCTTCTGACAGAAAATATAGAATTGATGAGAACAGAACCAAGCATTCGGGAGGAAGATTTATGGAAAGGTCCAAGATCTGTGTTGTCGGTGCCTGCAATTTAGATTTGATCAGTTACGTCCCCCGGCTGCCCAGTATGGGAGAGACACTTCACGGTAGTCGCTTTCACATGGGATTTGGCGGAAAAGGCGCCAACCAGGCGATCATGGCGGCCAAATTAGGTGGCGATGTTACCATGGTCACCAAGCTGGGCCAAGATGTATTTGGGGAAAATACGCTGGAAAATTTCAAATCATGGGGGGTGAATACGCAACATGTTCATTTTACGGATCAGGCATTTTCAGGCGTCGCACCCATCGCCGTTGATAAAGAAGGTCACAACGCCATCATCATTGTCACCGGTGCCAATGACCTTTTGACCAGCGAGGAAATCGAGACGGCCCGTCCGGCTATCGCGGCTTCTTCGATTCTGGTGTGCCAGCTTGAGATTCCGCTGGATATTAACCTGGCAGCATTGCGGATCGCCCGCGAAGAAGGGGTGAAAACCATTTTCAATCCGGCACCGGCCCTCTCAGAAATACCGCAAGAATTTTACCAATTAAGTGATGTTTTCTGTCCCAATGAGACTGAAACGGAGCTTCTCACCGGCATGTCCGTCGAATCGCCGGCAGAAGCTGAGAATGCCGCAAAGGTGCTGATTGAACGGGGCGCTGCCTCGGTGATTCTAACCTTGGGTGAGCGCGGCAGTTTACTGGTAACCGGCGCAACCACCGAGCATGTGCCGGTGGCGCCGGTCAAAGCGCTGGATACGACCGGTGCCGGCGATGCATTTGTTGGCAGCCTGGCCTTTTTTCTGGCAGCCGGCAAATCTTTGCCGGATTCCATCAAGCGCGCCAACAGGATTGCCGCTATCAGTGTCCAAGCCTCCGGCACCCAGACCAGTTTTCCGGAAGCCGAAGATCTGCCATCGGATCTATTTATTTAATAGGATAAGGGAGTTTTCGCGCCGGCTGCTGCCTGCCTGGTGCCCAAACGCGTACGACCCGTAATAAATCGAAAGGAAAGAAAATGAGCCCGAACCGTAATTCCAAAATGACGGGTGCCGAAGTGGCCCAGTTTATCGACCATACACTGCTTAAGCCGGACGCAAATCGTGCGGCGCTGGATATACTTTGTGATGAGGCTGTCTCCTTCGGTTTTAAAGCTGCCTGTGTCAATTCCGGCTGGGTTGCCTATGTGGCCGAAAAGCTCAAGGAAACAAAAATTGCGGTATGCTCCGTGATCGGCTTTCCGCTGGGTGCAATGAGTTCAGCTGCCAAAGCTTTTGAAGCCCGACAGGCGGTTGAAGACGGTGCCCAAGAACTGGATATGGTCCTTAACATTGGTGCAATGAAATCAGGTGATCTTAATATGGTGGAAGATGACATTCAGGCGGTTCGATTGGAAGCCAAGCGTCCGGTTGTCCTCAAAGTGATCATCGAAACCTGTCTGTTGAACAATGATGAAAAAGTCAAGGCCTGTGAAATAGCCAAAAATTCGGGGGCCGATTTTGTCAAAACCAGCACCGGTTTCTCCACGGGCGGTGCTACTCGAGAGGATGTCATCCTAATGCGTAAGGCAGTCGGTCCCAGGATGGGGGTAAAGGCCAGCGGCGGCATTAAAGATTTTAAGACGGCTGCTGCAATGATAGCAGCCGGTGCCACCAGAATCGGTGCCGGTGCCGGTGTGGCGATTGTGAGCGGCGCTGAAAACCTTAATAAACCGATCTAGTCGATGCGGCGTCAAAGATATGGAGATGATGTAGGTTGAAAGCCAGTTTTATTGTCTCATTAGGTTGCACTGCCCTTCTTCCCTCGCATTTTGCGGTTATCTTCAAGCCACTGACATCAACGTGCATATACGTTTCGTTACCTAAAGGCTCGGTAACGATTATTTTGGCGTCAAACGTCCAGTCTTCCGGGATATCGTTGCCCCCTTCCTGCAAGAGGATATCCCCCGGACGAAGTCCCATCACAACTTTTTGTCCCTCA
>JASFFJ010000725.1:0-3972 GCA_050124355.1 Desulfobacterales bacterium
ATTACCTGAGTAAAACCGGCTATTGGTTTGATATCAAAGAATTTGATATGGAATGATGTTACAATTACGAAGGTTTAGCGGTTCTGGGTTCAACGTTCCGGGTTGAAAAAACCCAACCCACCAAATCATATCAAGGGGATTCCGTCCTCATCGCGTCTAAAAAGCCGTTTTACCCATTTGCGTATGTCGGCTACTCCGGATCTCGATCAACAGTGTAAGGGTGAGCGATGCCCATCGATAGTAAGCGTTGAACTCTGAACCTGGAAATGGCAGCGAAGGATTAAGCTAACAGCTGCTGGGACCCAGGGATGTCCTTGTGCTATATCGTAAAACTGCTAACTCCTGTAATAATCCTGCAGACATTTATAGTGAACTGGCTGGTGGTTATGCGCTTTTAATCCCCGCACGATGGCCTCTGCTGCCGAAAGGGTGGTTATAAAAGGCACCCGGTTGATTATCGCGGTCCAGCCGATGGCGTATTCATCCGTACGCGACCGCTGGCCCAAGGGGGTGTTGATGATCATGTCAATCTGGCCGTTTTTAATATCATCCACAACATTGGGTCGACCTTCCCGAATCTTCAATACGATCTTCACCGCAATACCTCGAGTCGATAGATAATCCGCCGTTCCCTGGGTGGCTACGAGGTGATAGCCGAATTTTCTCAGTCCTTCGGCGATGGGAAGAGCCCGGGCTTTATCGTTGTCGTTGACGCTTAAAAACACCGTTCCTGATTTTGGGATGGTGATGCCGGCGGCTTGAAAGGCTTTAAACACCGCCTCGCCGAATTTAGGGGCAATGCCCATAACCTCTCCGGTGGATCGCATCTCCGGACGTAAAAAAATATCTGTTTGCCCAAAACGGTCAAAAGGAAAGACAGATTCCTTAACAGCAACATAGGATAGCTGGGTGTTAAAATTGTAATCGAGTTGATCGAGCTTTTTGCCGGCCATCACCTCAACGGCCATTTTGGCAATGGGAATTCCAGTGGTTTTGCTGACAAAAGGCACGGTTCGCGATGCGCGCGGATTGACTTCGATCACATAAAGGGTGTCAAACATCACGGCAAACTGTATGTTGATGAGGCCTTTAACTTTAAGCGCCCTGGCCAGCGCCCGGGTGTATTCCGCGATATCTTCCTGCTGATCGCGGCTCAACAAAAAAGGCGGCAGTACCGCCATGCTGTCGCCCGAATGAACACCGGCTTCTTCAATATGCTGCATGATGCCGCAGATTTCGGTATGGCTCCCATCTGATATGGCGTCCACATCAAATTCATAGGCATCTTCCAAAAAGCGGTCCAAAAGTACGGGATGCTCTTCGGACGCCGAGACGGCATGCTGCATGTAGTGTTTCAATGACTCGATGTCGTAGACGATCTCCATGGCCCGGCCCCCCAGAACATAAGAAGGTCTTACCACCAGCGGGAAGCCGATGCGCTTGCCGACCTCCATGGCCCCATCAATGGAGGTGGCGGTACCGTATTGGGGATGGGGAATATCCAATGAATCCAGCAAGGCCCCGAACCGATCGCGATCCTCGGCCAGATCGATGGAATCCGGCGAGGTGCCCCAAATCGGCACACCGGCTTTTTCCAGAGGCAAAGCCAGTTTCAGCGGAGTCTGACCGCCGAATTGAATGATGACGCCATCGGGCTTTTCAAGTTCGGCAACGCTCAACACATCTTCATAGGTAAGGGGCTCGAAATACAGTTTGTCGGCCACATCGTAGTCGGTGCTGACTGTCTCGGGATTGCAATTGATCATAATTGCTTCAATTCCCAAGGATTTTAAGGCCAGAATACCGTGAACGCAGCAGTAGTCAAATTCAATTCCTTGACCGATTCTGTTGGGGCCGCCGCCGAGTATGATGACCTTCTTTTTCTGCGACGGGGTGGATTCGTTCTCACGGTCGTAAGTCGAATAATAATAGGGGGTGAAAGATTCAAACTCCGCGGCACAGGTGTCAACAATTTTAAACGAAGGTTTGACACTGTTTGCTCTTCTGAAACTTCTGATTTCACCTTCGCTTTTTCCGGTCAGCACTGCAAGATGTTTATCGGAAAATCCCAATCGCTTGGCGTGGGCCAGTGTCCGAGGGGAGATGGTGTTTCGTCGCTTATACTCTGAAACGATTTCGGTTTCAAATTCGGTGAGCTGGTAAAGATTTTCTAAAAACCATCGGTCGATTCCTGATGTTTTTGCTATTTCTTCCCGGGAAATCCCATTTTTCAGAGCCTGCCAGATTTTCAAAATCCGGTCGGGGGTTCCGGAGCGAAGATCATCCAGCAGAACTTCCCGCGGTATCTTAGCATAGCTGTTAATATCATTGGCATGAAACCCGGACCAGCCGTTTTCCAGGGAACGCAGTGTTTTGTTGAGCGCCTCTTTAAATGTCCGGCCGATACCCATGGCTTCTCCGATGGACTTCATCTGAGACGTCAACCGCAGATCTTCATCCGGAAACTTTTCGAAATCCCAGCGAGGAATTTTTACCACCACATAATCGATGGCCGGCTCGAAACTGGCCGGCGTCTTGCGGGTGATATCGTTGGGTATTTCGTGGAGACGGTACCCGACAGCCAGCTTGGCAGCGATCTTGGCAATGGGAAAACCGGTGGCTTTTGAAGCCAGGGCGGAGCTGCGGGAAACCCTCGGATTCATTTCAACGACGACCATTTCTCCGGTGGCCGGATTCAGGGCAAATTGGATGTTGGCGCCACCGGTTTCAACACCGATCCTGGCGACGATTAACTTGGCGGCATCCCGCATATTCTGGTATTCAACGTCGGTCAGAGTTTGAGCGGGTGCGACCGTGATACTGTCTCCGGTGTGGATTCCCATGGGGTCAAAATTCTCTATCGAGCAAACAATCACAAAGTTATCAGCCCCATCCCGCATGACTTCAAGCTCGTATTCCTTCCAGCCAAGCACCGACTGTTCCATTAGTATCTCGTTGACGGGACTAGCGCTCAACCCCCACTGTGCGGCTTTATCAAATTCTTCCTTATTGTAAACGACACTGCCGCCGATGCCGCCCAGGGTAAAGGCGGGCCGAATGATCAGCGGGAATCCGATATTGCGACACAGCGCCCGGGCTTCTTCGAGGGTGTGGACACAGCCGCCCGGAGGCACATTCAAGCCGATTTCCCGCATGGCATTGCGGAAAAGTTCCCGATCTTCGGCAAGTTGAATGGTCTCAAGTTTGGCGCCGATCAGCTCTACGCCATATTCTTCGAGGGTGCCGTTTTCGGCCAATTCCACCGCCAGATTCAAGCTGGTCTGCCCGCCCAGGGTCGGCAGCAGGGCGTCCGGGCGCTCCTGTTCGATTATTTGGGTCACGGCCTCGGCTTGCAGCGGTTCGATATAGGTTCTATCCGAAAATTCGGGGTCCGTCATAATAGTGGCCGGATTACTGTTAATCAAAATAACAATAAAACCTTCTTCTCTCAACGCTTTACATGCTTGGGTCCCTGAATAATCAAATTCGCAGGCCTGGCCGATAACAATCGGCCCGGAACCGATGACAAGAATTCGTTTGATATCTTTTCGTTTAGGCATTGAATTGTTTCATTTCCTTTATAAAGTTTTCAAAAAGGTAGCGGCTGTCCCGGGGACCGGGTGCGGATTCGGGATGATACTGAACCGAGAAGGCCGGTAAGGTTTTGTGCCGGAAGCCTTCAAGGGTTCCGTCATTTAAATTGATATGGGTGACCTCGATTTTGTCCTGCGGTAGACTGTCCGTGTCAACGATGAATCCGTGATTTTGCGACGTGATTTCAACGGCTGTGGTAGGCAAATATTTAACCGGGTGATTGGCACCGTGATGGCCGAATTTTAATTTAGTGGTTTTAGCGCCCAGGGCCAGGCCTAAAATTTGATGGCCCAGACAGATGCCAAAGATCGGCTTTTTCCCCAGAAGCGCCCGCACGGCTTCGACGGCATGCGCCACCGGCTCAGGGTCGCCGGGACC
>JASFFJ010000726.1:0-3971 GCA_050124355.1 Desulfobacterales bacterium
CTGAATTCAGAGACGGCCCTCATATCTGCAATCACGGATATTGTGGCTCTGAAAGTATCATATTCAGTATTTTACAACAACGATCCTCGTCCCAGTGATCTGGACGAAACCGACACAATTCTGGCAACCTCCATAGTTGTCAGCTACTGAACCTAATCAATCAGATTCATAAATTTTATTGAAGCAAAATTGAGCTTTTAGGCAGCGTTAGCATTGGCCTTAATCTCTGGTTTGCCAATTGCTCTTTTTTTCAAATATGTCTGGAGCATTTGCTTGCAATGGCTTGATGCCAACGCAACTGCTATCTGTCTGAAAATAAATAAATAACTCGCATAATAGCATACTCAAATGATATCTTACAACGGGCAATCTTTTTTTTAAGGCCCATATTTTCTATTTCAATCCCTCCTTAAAAGCCCACTAAATATTCAATGCTTTTTTAACACTTCTATCAATCGTTGCGGATAATCCGTCATGATGCCGTCGACACCCAGTTCCAATAGCCGCTGCATTGACGTCACATCGTTTACCGACCACACCTGAACCCGCATGTTGCGGGCATGGGCCGCATCGATAAATCTTTTGTTTACTATCCGAAAATCCCCCAAGGCTTCCGGAACCTGCAAAACCTGAGCGTCCGGAGAATATGCGGCTTCCAAATAGGCCTTCTGGAGCCAAAAAAACAGCTGTGCCTCCGAAGCACCGGCAGAAGTCGCTACCTGGGGACACAGCCTGCGAAATTCCTTCAAGGAATCGGTATCAAACGAGGCCACCACAACGTTGCTTGTCATCTGGTGATCACGAATCAAGCTGCAAAGAGACTGGATCGCACTTGACCGGTCTTCTTTGATTTCAAGATTCAGCTTTGTTTGCGGAAATGCCTCAAACACCTCGGGCAAGGTGGGGATCTGAACCCCCTTGTTACGCAGTGGGTACGTTTGGCCGTTATCCGGTGACCAGCGATGAGCGGCGTCCAGCTTCTTCAGGTCAACCAGGGTATAGTTTTGAACCGGACCGGTTGCGTTGGTCGTGCGGGAGACGGTATCATCGTGCAGGATGACCAACTGCCCATCTCTAGTGCTGCGGACATCCATTTCAAGTACGTCAACTCCCAGTTTAACGGCCTTGCGGAAGGTGTAAAGGGTGCTTTCCGGACCCAGGCTGGGGCCTCCGCGGTGGGCGATGACGAGGAATTTATCCGGAATGAAGTAGGGGTGATCCGGGATGGGCTTGGCAAGCAACCGCAAGATTGCATAGGCAATGAAAATTATCAGCACTAAAACAAGCAGGGCGTTGATACGTTTCGGCGGTAATTTCATGTCCTCTATGATCGCAGCTACAAGTCTCTCTCACTAACGAATACTTCGTGCAGAACTTTCGATTCTCACTTAAACTTCCCGGCAATCTAAAATTAAATTCAGAACGATTCGCCCGAAACCCATTATTGTTCGCATAACCACAGACATTTGTGTTGCATCAGAGTTTACGACACGTCAGTAGTTCTGAATTTAGTTTGAGCAGGTTTTTTATTGGCAGAAAACAGGGTTGTACGTTCGGCGGCCATTGAAACCATCCCCATTTTTCACATTTGTGGGGTTCTTTGACCATTGGGGTCCCCGAATCGTAGTCCGCCGTTACGAACAGGGTGACATAGTGTTTATCTTCGTCGGCAAATATATCGTTGGTGTAGGGGCCGTAGCGTAAATTTTTAATTCGGATGCCGGTTTCCTCGAGTACTTCTCTTCTGGCACACGCCTCAATGGATTCATTGAATTCCAGATGGCCGCCTGGAAAGGCCCAGGTGCCCGAGCCATGGGCATTTTTGCGCTTACCCAAAAGTACCCGGTTATCTCTTATCACCACAACGGCAATTCCGACAAGAGGTCTCTTGATCATGTTTCTCTATTTTCCTGAAAGAAAATCCTCCGGCATTTTAAGCGCGACGACTTCCCCGCGGGCTGTTTCTTTTCCTTTGGCCGATAGTGTGACGGAGATCACCATTTTGCGGCCCTTGCTTTCTTTCACTCGACCTCTCAACTCCAGGGTCGTATCAATAGGCGTCGGCGCCAGATAATCGACGTGCAGGGAAACCGTAACAAATCGTTCCAATGCTTCGGTACCCAAAGATTTACCCTCTTCGCGATATTTAGCAGAGGCAGCGGTGCCTGTGGCATGACAGTCGATTAAGGAGGCGATCAATCCACCGTAAACGTAGCCGGGAAACGCCGTATGATAAGGTTGGGGTTGAAAACGGCTGACGGTCTCTTGGCCCTGCCAATAGGTCTTAATTTGATATCCGTGTTTGTTCGATTTGCCGCAACCATAGCATACAGCGATGTCATCCGGGTAGTAATCTTGAATGGCTTTATCGGTCATAACGAATCTCTCCTTAATATTTCAAACTAGATCAAGAACGGTCTGCGTCTTTCAACATTTGATTGCATAAGACAAAAGGCGTAAGGCTTAAGGCTTAAGGCACACGGTTTAGTGAAAGGATCTCCGTTTTAGCGTGTCTCAGTTTCCACCGCCGTGAACCGGCCGGCATGGAGTTCTCGTACTAGTTCACGTTCATTCTTGATCTCTTGTTCAAAGACGGTCACCCATTTACCGATTTCATCGACCCGATGGGCATCACTACCGCCAGTGCCTGGAAGATCCAATTTGTCGGCCACTTTTCGGGCCATATCGTTCTCATCGGGTGACAGTTTGCCGTTTCCAATCTCAAGGGCATCAACAAATTCAAGTGCCTTGCGTTGACAGGCTTGATCCACCGTCATTTGGAGCTGACCGATGCCAAAGGTTTTGAACCCTCGGAAGGGATGGGCCGCAATCATAAAGCCCCCGGCCGCTTCTACTTCTTTTCTCAGCTCTTGAATCATCAGGAGCTCCTTGATGTCCTTGTAAAATCCAAAAACCAGGATATCCCCCTGATTGGTCGTAAACTCGTTTCCGCGAAATATTTCAATCCCACTATCCTTGGCCAGTTTCTCGACATCACCTATGTCCCATAAGACTTGATGTTCGGTGAGGCAGATGCCATCCAGTTTCAAACGCTGCGCCTCCTGAATCAGCTCAAGGGGATCCAGGTAACTGCAGGCAGATCGCGGGGAGGTGTGTATATGCAGGTCAATGTGCATCATAAATTTCCTTCTGGCGGGATTCTAAACAGAATTGCCCGGCTGGCGCGAACTAGAAAATCCGATTTATCGGGGGGATTCTAAAATCACAAATCACAAATTCCAAATAACAAATAATATCCAATGATCCAAATTCGAAATTCCAAACTAAAACCTACAAACTACTTTGTTTCGGTCATTGAAAATTGAAATTTGGAATTTATTTGTAATTTGGAGTTTGTGTTTTGGTTATTGCCCTAATTCGCACTAAACTTTTTTATTCTACTAAAGAGTCCATAAATGCCATATACTCATAAATCAATACTATCTGGCTGTTCAGCAAGCCATTTTTCCATAAATTCCAACTGATCAATGCCTGGTTCGGTTTCCAGTTTTTGCCACATGGCTTTGGTCATCCCAGCCTGGTCAAGGCAGCGTCCGCACTCGATAATGATCTCAGCGAAGTGCTCGCAGCCTTTGCGTCCAATTTCTTTCATGATCCGACGCTCGCAGTCGTCTTCACGCAGGGACATGCCGACGGCTGTTTGAAGAATCGGCACCGCTTGAGGACAAACAAAGTTGGTGTAGCGTTTCATAATGCCCTCAATGGTCAGGATTTTGCCATCGGCGATGTTCACATCCATATTGATTTCCATACTATAAATATGATCTTCCAGGGTCCCATTAAACCTCACGGTCTCCTCATCCGGGAATTCGGCCGTGATGACCTGACTGCGGTTAAACGTGATCATTTTTATCTCCCAACCCGGACAAGCCGGAATTGAATATTGACGATTGACGATTGAAGATTTGTTGTATCGCTTCGCTCCGTCTTTTAAATGTAAGTAGATGCAT
>JASFFJ010000727.1:0-3968 GCA_050124355.1 Desulfobacterales bacterium
TTGCCGAACGATTTGTAGATATTTTTTAAGGCTACATCTGCCATGAAATACTCCTAATCGTGGAATTCGGAATGCGGAGCCAAATCGGTAACTCGTAACAAGTGAATTGCAACTTGATGACGGAGGACAGTAAACAGATGACAGAATACAGATCACGGATGTCGGATACCAGATTACAAGGGTAGTTCATGCTCGCAATCCTTTTGCCTCCTACCTTCCATTGAGCGACATCTTAATCTATGCCTTATACCCCATGCTCTATGCCCTTTTTATCGGAAACTCGCAACGCGTAACCCGCAACGCGGATTCTACTTTTCCGTTTCCGTCATCCCTTTCACAAACTGTTTCTGCATAAAGATCACCACCAGCACCGGCGGTATCATAGCCAGCATGGTAGAGGCCATAATGATATGCCAGTCAGCCTGGCCCTCACCAACATCTAGCATTCTTTTAATACCAATCAAAAGTGTGTAATATCTCTCATCGCTGGCGATCAACAGCGGCCAAAGATACTGATTCCATCCATATATGAAAAGAATCACGAACAGAGCCGCAATGGAAGTGCGCGACATTGGCACCAGGATATCGAAGAAAAATCGGATCGGTCCCCCGCCATCTATTCTAACAGCCTCGCAGAGCTCATCGGGTACCGTCATGAAAAACTGGCGAAACAGAAACGTGGCAGTGGCCGATGCGATTAAAGGAAAGATCAAGCCAGAATAAGTGTCCAGCATTTTCAAATCCGCCATCACCTCATAGGTTGACAGAATTCGAACTTCCACCGGCAGCATCAGCGTGATGAAAATCAGCCAGAAAAAAAACATTCGGAAGCGGAATCTGAAATAAACGATGGCAAAGGCGGACAATAGAGAAATGGATATCTTCCCGAACGTAATGCCAAGTGCCATGATTAGACTGTTCAGCATCATTTTGCCCACGGAAGTACCGACTTCACCACTTCCGACGGTCAACGCCTGGTAGTAATTTTCGATCAGGTGTCGACCGGGTAACAATGGGAATGAACCGGCGATTGCATCTAGTGTATGCGTCGAAGCCACAAAGGTGACGTAAATAGGAAAAGCAATCGCCAGGCAACCTAAGATTAGAACCGCATGGGTCAAAAAAGTCAGCCAGGGTCGATGCTCGACCATTTTCCACTCCTTGCTAATAATGTACTTTTCTTTCGATATAGCGAAACTGGATCACCGTCAGAGAAATCACGATGATCATCAGTATGACAGACTGGGCGGCGGATCCACCGAGGTCCAAGGCTTCAAAAAAATCGTGATAAATTTTATAAACCATAATATTGGTGGCCTCATTGGGGCCACCTTCGGTAATGGCATGGATCACCCCAAAGGTTTCGAAAAAGGCATACACCATATTCATGACAAGTAAAAAGAAAATCGTCGGCGATAAAAGCGGAAAGGCAATCGTCCAAAACCGTTTGGCTGGCGAAGCCCCGTCTATGGCGGCGGCTTCGATAAATGACTTGGGAATGGCCTGGAGTCCAGCCAGGTAAAAAAGAAAATTGTAGGAAATGACCTTCCACGCTGCCGCGATAATCACTAGAAGCATTGCCTGCCTGCCATTTAACGTAAAATTCCAGTCAATCCCGATGGCCTTCAAGAAAAAAGATAACATCCCGACAGAGGGATTAAATAGAAAGTACCAGATAACTGCCGAAGCCACCGGTGCTACGGCGTAGGGCCAAATGATAAATGTTTTGTAGGTGGTGGCGCCGCGAATCGCGCGATCGGCCATCACGGCCAAAAATAGAGCCGTCGACATGGCGATGGCCGCCACCGAAAAGCTGAAGACCATGGTGACCTTAATCGAGTTGAGATAAATAGGATCGGTGAAGATGTATATAAAGTTTTCCAATCCGACGAAGACGCTTTTGAGTCCAAAGGCATCTTCCCGTAATACCGATTGATAAAGGGCCATAAATGCCGGCCATATGAAAAATACCAGCGTGACGATGATCTGGGGCGCTACCAGGAAATAAGGTAGGATTTTATTTTTAAAGACAACTCTTTTTTCCATGAAAATATTTGGCCTGTAGAAATTTAAGCAGAACCCATATCCATAAAAAATGGGTCCTGCTTAACTCTGATTCTGCTACTTGTTGTCCCTTTCGAACTTGCGTAATAATCTATTGCCTTTCTCAGCGGCTTCGTCCAGGCCCTGCTGAGCGGTTTTTTGTCCGGCGAAGATGGCTTCCAGGGTGTCATACATAATTGATCGCATTTGCACAAAATTGCCGAATCGTAAACCTCTTGAGTTTTCAGTCGGCGCGTTTAGCGTCATCTGTTTCAGCGCAGTTTCCATCTGAGGATTTTTGTCATAAAAACCCTGTTTCTTTTTCAGATCATAGGCGGCCAATGTAATGGGTAAATAACCGGTGAATTCATGCCAGTCCGCCTGGACCTCAGGCTTTGAAAGATGGTTGAAAAACGCTGCTGCGCCCTTATATTCTTCGGGAGGATGGCCCTGCAATACCCAAAGACTGGCGCCGCCGATAATCGTGTTCTGAGGAGCGCCGGCATCCGGCCAGTAAGGCAGCATGCTGGTACCAAATTCAAACTTACATGTCTTTTTGAAACCGGCATATCCGGCTGAGGATTCCGTATGCATAGCAACCTGTCCGGAACTAAACAGTGCATTGCCTATGTTTCGCCGTCCGCCGTAAACGAAGACTTTATCTTTCTGCCAGTCGGCCATCTGCTGAATATGCTTGGCATGCAGTGGGCTGTTGAAGACGAACTTTGTATCCATTCCGCCGAAGCCGTTTGCTTTGGTTCCAACGGGCTGATTGTGCCAGGCGCTGAAGTTTTCTATTTGGATCCATGAGATCCATGATGTTGAGAAGCCTGCGGTAACTACACCGCTTTGCGTATCAGCGAGTATTTCATCAACTTTTGCGGCTTGATCCTTCATCTCGGCGTTTTCCAAGGCCGCCTTCGCTTCTTTGAGCGCCTTGACAACGGGCTCTAATTTTGCGGCTTGGTCTGCATAGGCCGCCACTATTTTTTTTGAATACTCAGCTACCTCTGGCCAGGTTTTGGGCGGCTTATCCGGATCCAGTCCAGCATTTCTAAAGGCGTCCTTATTATACCAGAGGACAGGGGTGGAGCTGTTGAAGGGCATGGATAACATTTTTCCTTCAGGTGTCGTGTAATAACCCGTCACGGTCGGAAGATAGGCTTTTGGATCGAATGGAAGCCCGGATTCCGCCATGACCTCATATACCGGTTTAATAGCCCCTTTGGCCGCCATCATTGTCGCCGTGCCGACTTCAAATACCTGCAAGATATGAGGGGGGTTCTTTGCTCGAAAAGCAGCAATTCCGGCCATCATAGTGTCATGATAGTTTCCCTTATAAGTTGCCACCACCTTATACTGACTCTGGCTGGCATTAAAATTGGCCACTATTTCTTGGACTTTTTCCCCTAACCGACCCCCATGGGCAAACCACCAGTTGATGGTAATCGGTTCGGCCAAAACGCCGACAGGGAAAAGAACCAGAACGACAATTGCAGCGGTTAACATCCATTTGGTTTTTTTCATGATGCCTTCCTCCTTTCTCAGATTAAAGGTTGCAGTGTGGTCCAGGACCCCGGTCTGAACTGTATGCAGCTAAATACAGCATGGTTTAAAGTCCTGAAATGAGGTGAACAATTATGATCATTCCTAATAAACAGATTCTGATCCCATTAGTCAAGAGATTCCTTAAAACTAGGTATATTTTGATTTGAGCCAAAGACTATGCTAAATCTATCACCAGAAAAGGAGGATACATCCGATGATGAAACGAAAAGATATGAAATTTCGCATTTGGGTTAACATACTGTTGGTGCCGGCGATTCTGCTGATGGCTTCCTCGTGCTTTACCTCTGAAAAAAGCATTCCACCGATAGATGTCGAACCGCCTGCCAAAAAGATTGATATCATCGGTCATCGTGGCG
>JASFFJ010000728.1:0-3965 GCA_050124355.1 Desulfobacterales bacterium
TCCCCATGATTTCGTTGCCAATGAAATGGTCCAAAATTTTGCCTATGCCGGTATGCGGGATTTGATCGACAATCATCGGGAGGTATAAATCGGATCGAGGAAGAAACTGATGAATGCAGAACATCGAATAATGAATCTATACACGAAAATGTTGAGGCGAAACTAGTCCATCCTTAAGAAAATTTGAATAGCTGTCAGCTGATCAGAACGATTGTTGTTGGCTACCAATTTTAATTATGACCGGCAAGAAACGCGTCGGGAGTTAGAACTTCGCCGGGAAATTTATCTTTGAAGAGCGCATCATCCCAGGTAACCATGGTGGAAACAAATGAAAGGTTATTGTTCGATCTCAGAGCGGGCAAAAGAGAGGGCATCCGTCAGCCAGTCATCGTTTTGCATGACAAATTTTCGCTGACGAAAGGCCTGACGTTGGGCTTTTTGTTGCACAAGGGAAATGAGGTGTTCGACCAGGCGGGTCGATTCCGGTCGGTTTTTCGATAACGTCCTTGAGACGAGTTTCAAAAGCGGTTTGGGTCCATATTGCAGCACGAGTTCATCTTCCAGGCTGCCATAGGTGCGCACACTGCCGGGTTGACCCTGGCGTGCACAGCGGCCGTACAATTGTCGATCAATGCGTCCGGATTCATGACGCTCAGACACCACAACGTGCAGTCCGCCAAGCTCGGCAACCCCTTTGCCGAGTTTGATATCTGCGCCCCGGCCGGCCATGTTGGTTGCAATCGTTACCGCATCTGCCTGCCCGGCTGAAGCGATAATTTTTGCCTCCTCCCGATGGTTGACCGCATTGAGCAGTTGGTAGGGAATATTCCTTTCTTTCAGGAGACCGGCGACGGTCTCACTGGCGCCAACGCTTCGGGTGCCGATCAGCACCGGCTGCCCGGTCTCTTGGCAAGCACTTACCTCATTACAAATCGCCTGCCACTTGCTCTGTTGGTCGGGATAGAATCGGCTGGGCATAATTTTTCGGACACAAGGCTTGTTGGTCGGGACCGAAAGCACCGGCAGTTCGTAAATATGCCAAAATTCGTCTGCAGCTTCACGGGCAGTCCCGCTCATTCCTCCTAATTTTCTAAAAAAACGAAAAAATCTCTGGAAACTAAGCCGGGCCAGGGTTTCGCTCGGATCCGAAAGCGGCAGTCCTTCTAAAGCTTCTATCGACTGATGAAGACCGTGACGCCAGGTTCGCTGGGGCATCATTCGACCGGTGAATTCATCCACGATCACCACCTTGTCTTTTTCGACAACATACTGCTTGTTTCTCTGGTAGAACACTTTTGCGGTGAGCGCAGTCAGCACCAGTTCTTCCCGCCGGGCGCTGCCCTGAAAAATATCGGCAAGCGTGGCCGACATCTCTGCAATCTTTTCTATTCCGGATTCGGTCAGGATGATCTCACGATAGCGTCGATCAATGCGATAATCCATTTCGGGCACGAGATCATGCGCAATCTGGTTCGCAGTTTGACAGGCTTCGGAAAAGGACGCGTTTTCGTAGGCCTGGGAAATGATCAACGGCGTGACAGCTTCGTCAATCAAAACACTGTCGGCTTCGTCGATAATGGCCGTATCGATCCCGCGCATGACCAGGTTGTCGTATGAACGATCGTAAGGATTGCGTTTGATGCGGATTTGTCTTCGTGAAGATTGATGCGCGTTCCCCAGCGCCAACCGGTCACGCAGGAAATCCGCCAGCAGCTCCTTGCTCGTGGTATAAACGATTCCTTTTTGATAGTTCTCTTTTCTTTCTGCCGGGGTCATGCCACCATCAACCCATCCGGTCGAAAGGCCGCAGTATTCATATAGCGGTGTAAACGCTTCGGCATCGCGCTCAGCAAGGTAGTCGTTGGCGGTGACGATGTGGCATGGTTTTCCGGACCAGCCCGCGAGAGCCGCCGGAAGGCAGGCCGTCAAGCTCTTACCTTCACCGGTTGCCATTTCTGCCAGATATCCATAATAAATCGATATGGCGCCCAGGATCTGCACCACAAAAGGGCGCATTCCAAGGCAACGAGAGGCCGCTTCAACGATAAGTGCCAGAGCCTCCGGTAACCGCTGCTCATGGCCCTGTTTCTGCCTGCGGAAATCAACCCTGCTATCGTTCAATCGACCCTTTAGGTCCGAATCGGACAGAAGTTGATGTTGCAGGGATTGTTCTAAAATTTGTTCTGATTCAGCCAGCCAGCGGCGTCTGATGCCCTCGCGTCTGCGCAGGTGCCCCAGTATCTTGTACGCCGAAAGATCCAGTCCCCTTGGTAATTTCCCGGGTGTTGCCGTTCGGGTGGTTTGATAATCCTGTGCCGGTAGCCTCATGTCTGATATCGCTTCTGAAAAAATTGTCGCACCTTGCGCGCCAGCTGGCTAAGTAGAGGTTCCGACCGCTGAATGAAGCGAATTTGTCCGGAATGGCCGTGATTGAGAACGACCTGGCGGGATGGTTCAAGATCCGCATAGATTTGGAAGAAAGGTTCGACGGTTTGCAGACCCTGATCATCCTTGCCGGAAACCGGGATATCACCGCCGGCGCCCCATCCGAGAGCGGCTGATGGAAGGCGTTCATGCTGGAATGGTATGACCTTGTATCCTGTCACCGACAAATCGATGTTTCCCTGACCGACCAAACGAACCGCCATCTGTCCGGAAATATTGCCACTGAACAAATTGGCCGCCTCTTCCTGGGAAACGACGGCCGAAAACCGGTAACGCTCCGGAAAAATTATTTTTCCCAGCTCCGCCCCACGAGCCAGCCACACGCCTTTCAACTCATAGGCGTCGGGGGCAACCCAGATTCCGCTCTGCTCTGCTTTCACAAGCAAGGCCTGCCGTTGTTTCTTTGTTTTTAGCAATTTGCGGTCCAGTGTTGCCAGATGTTTTACAAGCGCCTCGCGAGTCCGATCGGCATCAAAAACAGCGCTCTGCTGCAGCTGCGCCATGACCTCCTCTCGCTGTGCGCTGACCAGGGCCATTTCAATATCGAGTTCCGGGTTAACCAGGCGCATCAGGGGCGTGCCGGGCTGGACCCATGAACCATTTTCAGATATAATTTCAGAAAGTTGTCCAGGTGTATCGCTGACGACCTGCAAATAGTTCTTTGCTTCTAAAACCCCCGGCGCTCGAAAGCTGTTCGGCAATGGGATGGTCGCCAACACCAGCAGGATGGCCCCGGCCGTTGTCAGGCTGACAGCAATGGCCCGGGTCCGGGTGCGGGCCAGTTTCGGGCTGGAGGAAATATAGTTTACAAACCGCACTGCCGGCACCACGCCCCAGGAAAAAATGCAAACCGCAGCCATCATCATCCCCGCAAGCAAGAAACGGTCAGCCACAAACAGAATGATCCCCCCATAGACAATGACCCGATAAGGTCCACTGAGGATGCCATAAAGGATCAGCCAGAACGCCTCTTTAGAACTGTCCGCCGGACTGGTGGATTGTCGATCGCCAAACAGATAAAATTCGACCATATGCCTAAGCTGAGCCTGGGCGCGTGACTGCAGGTTGGGGATGTCCAACAGATCAGACAGGATGTAATAGCCATCAAAGCGCAGCAGCGGATTGGCATTGAAGACCAACGTCGAGATGGAGGCCACCACCATCATGTTGAAAGCCAGGCTGTGAATAGCACCGGGTCCCGAGTTGGCCCAGATCAAGGCAGCACAGGAAGCGGCAAAAAACTCGAAGAGCATGCCGGAAACCGCTACCAGGATTCGTTGCCTGCGATTTCGAAACCCCCAGCTCGAGGTCGCATCCATATATGGCAGCGGGGCAAAGACAATCAGCATAATCCCCATGGTATGGACTTCACCACCAAACCGTTTACAGACCAGGGTGTGGCCGAACTCGTGAAGGGCCTTTACCAGCAGCAGGCCGAGATAGAGCAGTGCCAGGTTGTCGAAGACCAGTAAGGTTTTTGCTTCCGTGGTCACCGCCGGAAATTGTTCAAATATCGTTTT